>JARRNW010000107.1:0-17969 GCA_037384565.1 Candidatus Thiodiazotropha sp. | reverse complement strand
CCCATGTTTCATACAGTCATCGACGCGCTGGAAAAAAGTCCTGAGATAACCGCTACCGGCACTGAGGCAGAGGGCAATCTGCGGGTGATGATGGATCTGCAACAACTGGCGCCTAAGCCTACCTCTATTGCCGATACCGCCCTCTCCCCCTGGCTGCTCGGGGACCTGGCCTGCAAACTCCTGGCGGAGTCGGCGGTAGTGGATATGGGGGAACTGGCCAAAAAGCTCGCCCTGCCGGGGATGGTGGTCGAGGAGTTGTTGCAACGGCTGCGCGCCCAGGGCCGGGTGGAGTTGAGCGGCCGACGGGAAAACAGCACACTGCTGCGTTTCAACCTGACGGAGCGGGGGCGCACCGGCGCGGCGGAGGCGTTGCAGCGGGAGGGCTATACCGGCGCGGCACCGGTCCCCCTGGCCGTGTATGAAAAACTCATCACCGCCCAGTCGCCCAGACACTTTCCGCTTAACCATGAACAGATCGATGGGCTTTTTTCCGACACGGTCATCGACCCGGCATTGATCGGTCGTCTGGGACCCGCGATCCACTCCGGGCGGGCGATCTTTATCTATGGAGAACCAGGCACCGGCAAGAGCTTCATCGCCCGGCGTCTGCAACGGACCCTCGGTCCACCGATTCTGCTGCCCCACGCCCTGGCGGTGGGCGACAACATTATTCGCTATTTCGATCCGAGCGTGCACCACCCCCTGAAGCAGGAGCGCTTGAATCAGGGCGTACACCTGCAACAGGGTGTCGACCCGCGCTTTATCTGGTGCGAAAGACCCCTGGTGGTGGGCGCCGGGGAACTCTCCATGGAGATGCTGGATCTCCAGTACAACGCCGCGAAACGGATCTACGCCGCCCCGCTTCAGCTCAAGGCCAACGGGGGCCTGTTGATCATCGATGACCTGGGGCGGCAGCGGATTCCACCGGCCGCGCTGTTGAACCGCTGGATACAGCCGATGGAAGAGCGCCATGACCAGCTCTCTCTCAACAATGGCGAGCGATTCAGGGTGCCCTTCGAACTGAGCCTGATCTTCTCCACCAATCTGGAACCCACGGCCTTGGCGGACGCGGCCTTTCTGCGCCGCATCGGCTACAAGGTCCGCTTTCGCGAATCTACCCCCTCAGAGTATGAACAGATCTGGCGTCAGAGCTGTGCCCAGCTCGCCATCGCGTTCGACCGGGAGTGCCTGGATTTCGTCCTGGGTGAGCTCTATCCCGAACAACAGATATCGCTGCTGCCCTGTCATCCACGGGATCTGCTGCAGCTCGCTTCTGACTACCGGCGCTATCGGGGCGGAGATTCGATAGACCAGGAATCCCTGCGCTGGGCCTGGCAGAACTACTTCCTGGAGGTATAGGACCATGAAAGCTAGAGCCATACTCACCCTCTTGATCTCCCTCGGCATGGCGGGACTGGCGGCCATGATGGCCAACAACTGGATCAGCCAGAGACTGGGGGCCACGGAGTACACACCAGAGGAGGGCCAGGTGGTGGCCGCGGCGGCGGATATCCCGGTCGGCACCAAACTGCAAGCCAGCCACCTCAAGATCGTCCCACTGCCCCTCGAGGCGATCTCAGCCGGCAACTTCACCAGCCTGGATGCGGCCATCGGACAGGTGGCGACGCAACCCCTCTATAACGGAGAGATCCTGCTGGACAAGCGCCTCTCCCTGCATGAGGGGGGCAGCCCCCTGTCGGTGGTGATCGAAAGCGGCAAGCGAGCGCTGACGGTACGGGTCAATGATGTGATCGGCGTGGCTGGCTTTCTGCTGCCAGGCAGCCGGGTGGATGTGGTCTCCACCCAGCGTGGCTCGGGCAACCGCAAGACCGTCGCCAGCACCATCGAGGAGAACCTGAAGGTGCTGGCGGTGGATCAGACCGTCAGCTCAGACAAAAACGACCCGGTGATCGTGCGCGCGGTGACCCTGGAGGTCTCGCCCAAACAGGCGGAGCGGATCGTCAAGGCCACTGTGGACGGCACGCTTCAGCTCACCCTGCGCAACCCCATCGATCTGGAGATTCACGGGAAACCCGTCGAGCCGACCCAGGTCGCCAAAGCGAGCGTCAAGCCTCGCAGCGCTGCAAAGCGCAGATCCTACGGATACCGGGTGGATGTGATCAAAGGTATCGAAAAGAGCAGAACCCTGGTGACCCAGTAAACAGCAAGAGAGTATCAACCATGGACAACAAAAGATGCATGACCTCTGTGGCCTTACGCCACGCGGATGCAAAAGTGTCAGTTCTCGACAGTAGCCGGGTAGGCCCTTGGCTGTTTCTTTGCCTTGTCACCGGGCTGTTGCTCGCCATGATGCCCCGATTGCTCTTCGCCGATACGGCGACCGAGTATTCCTCTGTCGGCTCCCTCGATGAGCAACAGAGTTTGAGCATCCCGTTGAACAAGTCCCGGGTGATCAAGCTGCCCCGTTCCCTGGGGCGGGTTTCGGTGCGGGTGCAGGCGATCATTGGCCTGCAGGTGACTCACGATCTTGCGGGGCTGAAGCAGAAGCTGCACCGTTTTCTGCCGGATGAGAAGATCGAGGTGACCTCTTCACAGGGGAGCATCGTGCTCAGCGGCGAGGTCTCCGGTCCGCAGAAGATGGGTGCGGCACTGGATCTGGCAAAGACCTATGCCATGAAGCAAGCGGGGGCGAAGGGCAAGGACGATTCCCAGATATTGAACCTGCTGCAGATCGGCGGCGCGCAGCAGGTGATGCTTGAGGTCAAGGTGGCCGAAATATCCCGCAGCCTGGTGCGCAAACTGGATATCAACTTTAATGTCTTTTCCGCCAGATCTGATTGGAGACTGGGGGCGGTCAATGGCGGCGCGACCTTTCCGGACGCGCTCATCAGCGATCCTGACTTGGGGGATGTGCGTATCCCCCTGCTTTCTGACTCAGGCATATGGGGACCGGCCGCATCAGAATTCGCGCCGACTGAGGGCGCGATTGGGAATACGGGCGTCTTCATGCAGTACCTGAGCGGTGATTATCTGCTGGAACTGGTGATCGACGCAGCCAAGAGCAAGGGCTTGGCCAAGGTATTGGCCGAACCCAACCTGACCACTCTGAGCGGCCAGGAGGCCAAGTTCATCTCCGGCGGCGAGTTTCCGATCCCAGTGCCCCAGGGCGACGGTGGTGTGACCGTCGGTCTCGGAGTTGGAGAACGACAACACCTTGAGGCTCGGTTTCGCCGAAGGGAGCTCCTCCTCTAACTACTTCATTCCGGCGCTGACCAAACGGGCGGCCAACGCCACCGTGGAGGTGCCCAGCGGCCAGACCATCGCGATTGCCGGGCTGATCAATGAAAACCTGCGGGAGAACCTGCGCAAGTTTCCCGGCCTGGGTGACATCCCTATCTTGGGTAATCTGTTTCGCAGCCAGGAGTTCGTCAAGGGCCAGACGGAACTGGTGATCTTCGTCACCCCTCGACTGGCGAAACCCTTCGACTCGGCGCTGGCGAAGCTGCCCACGGATGATTTCGTCGAGCCAAACGACACCGAATTCTACCTGCTGGGCAAGATGGAGGGCAGACGCCCCTCATCTTTGGGGCCCGACAAAGCGGGGGCCGAAGGCAAATTCGGCCATGAATTCTGATCAACGCCGGAGACCATATCATGCCTAGATTCAATCACAACAGACACTACCGGACAGTCGCGCTACTGGCCGGCATCGCACTGCTTACGGGGTGTGAGTCCTCACCAACGGCCCTGGAACAGAACTTCGGCTCCTCTGTGCGCGACATGATCGAACTGCAGACAGCCCAGCCAGGATACCAAGGCTTTGGCATGGCGGGCCGGAAGGGTGAAGCCGTATTGGAAAACTACAGAAAAGATGTGGCGGAACCCAAAGCGGTGCAACAGAACACCCTGCGGATTCAAGTGAGCAAATAGCGCACTCCCTGGCACCCGGACAGAAAAAGATGATGCACAAAACCGATATCATGCTGCTTGGCCGCTCCCGGGGTGTCCTGGAGATGATCCAAGGCATGCTCAAAGAGCAGCGACAGCTCTCCCTGAGAACCCATGTCTATGGCAATGGCGGGGGCGTGCCCTGGGACGACTCGCTACACAATGCCATGCCCCATGCCATGGCGATCTGCCTCGATGGGAATTGGCGCGACTCTCTGCCGGGCATATTACAAGCCTTGCCCACTCAGAGACCGCCTTTTCTGGTGCTCAGTCCAAGCAGTGATGTCGATCTGTTAAGAAACGCCATGCAAGCCGGCGCGCGGGATGTGCTATCCCCTCCCTACGAGGCAGAGGCAGTGAGCGCACGGTTGCTGGAACTGGGCCTTGAAGGGATGGCGCAAAACACCCACAACTCTGCCCGGTTGATCGCCTTCATCAATGCCAAAGGGGGCAGCGGCGCCAGTTTTCTTGCAGCCAATGTGGCGGCCGCACTGGCCGGCAAGCATGAGCGGAAAGCCGTACTCATCGATTTTGATATCCAGTTTGGCGGTCTGCCGATCTATCTCAACATGAGTCCCGGCGAGGGTTTGATCAAGGCCCTTGAGGTGGCCGACACCTTGGATTCCGCCGCGTTACCCGGTTATGTGCAGGTGCATGGCAGTGGTCTGCATCTCTTCTCCTCTGCCATGCGGGATCTGGTGCTGCCCGATGATATCGCGGTGGAGCGCATCGTCCATCTGATGGACATCCTGGACGCCAACTATCAGGAGATCATCATCGATCTGCCACGACGCATCGACCGTCCTACCGCGGCGATTCTCGAACGCCTCGATCAACTGGTGGTGGTCACCCAGCAATCGGTCACTCACCTGCAGGACACCAAGCGGCTGCTGACCATCCTCAAGGATCACCTGGGCATCAGCGGAGAGCGTCTGCTGCTCGTGGTAAACCGCTTCAGCAAGAAGTCGGAGGTACACCGAGAGGATTTCAGCAACGCCTTTCCCGGCGTGGCCATCGAAACCGTGCCCAGCGATTATGCCCAGGTCTCGAACGCCATCAATCTGGGGATTCCGGTGGTGGATGGGGCGGCCCGCTCACCCATGGGCAAGGCGATTCGCAATTTGAGCCGCCGTCTCCTGCCCCAAGAGGAGCAGCCCTATCAACGGGCTCACGGCATGCTGGGTTGGCTGGGGCTGCAGAGCAGGGTTTGAGGTGAAGGCATATGCGTATTTTTGAAAACAAGATGAAAGGGGTTGGCGCCAATCTGGCATCCCCAGACAGCCGAATCTCTCTCGCCCCGGGCAATCTGGGCCTGGGCGCTCATACCGGCCTCTCGCAGAACGAGAAGGAGTGGAAGCAGGAGGTCTTTCATCGCATCGTCAAGATGCTCGACCTGCCGATGCTGGCGAGTCTGGACGATAGCGATGCGCGCAGCCTGATCCAGGAGACCTGCGAAGCGGTCATGGCGCAGGAGTCACTGCCGTTCAATGTGCCCACCCGGCAGCGCATCATCCATGAGATTGAAAACGAGATCCTCGGCCTCGGCCCCTTGGAGCAGCTGCTGATCGACCCCAACATTTCCGACATTCTGGTCAACGGTCCGAGCCAGGTCTATATCGAGAAACACGGCAAGCTGGAACTCTCAAGCGTCCATTTCGACAACGACCTGCACTTGATGACCATCATCGACCGCATCGTCTCGCGCATTGGCCGGCGTATCGACGAGTCCTCCCCGATGGTGGACGCCCGCTTGCAGGATGGCTCCCGGGTCAACGCCATCATTCCTCCACTGGCGATCGACGGCCCGCAGCTCTCTATCCGGCGCTTCTCCGTGGAGTGCCTCACCATGGAGCACCTGATCCAACTGAATGAAATGACCGCCACCATCGCCAGGGTATTGGAAGCGATCGTGCGCGGCCGCCTCAATGTGTTGATCTCCGGCGGCACGGGCTCGGGCAAAACCACCCTACTGAATGTGCTCTCCACCTTTATTCCAACGAACGAGCGCATCATCACCATCGAAGACTCCGCCGAGCTGCAGTTGCAACAGCCTCACAAGGTCCGGCTTGAGACCCGGCCACCCAATATCGAGGGCAAGGGCGAGGTGACACAGCGGGATCTGCTGCGAAACTGTCTGCGCATGCGTCCCGACCGCATCATCCTCGGCGAAGTGCGCAGTGCCGAAGCCCTGGATATGTTGCAGGCGATGAATACCGGCCACGATGGCTCGCTCACCACCATTCACGCCAATTCAGCCAGGGATGCCATGACCCGGGTGGAGAGCATGGTAGCGATGAGCGGTGTGGAGCTGCCGACCCGCCAGGTGCGCGGACAGATCGCCTCGGCCCTGGACATTATCATCCAGTTGGAACGGCAGGAAGATGGCGTACGCCGGCTGATCAGCATACAAGAGGTGCAGGGATTGGAAGGCGAGATCATCACCCTCTCCGAGATCTTCCGCTTTCAGCGCCGGGAGATGGATAAGGATGGCAGTGTCCTGGGGGATTTCGTCGCCACCGGCATCGTACCCAAATTCCAGGAGCGACTGCGCCAACGGGGCCTGGACATCGGTCTCGAAGTCTATGATCCATCACTTCAAAGCAAGCTGCGAGAATAAAAATGGACGAAAAAACCCTCTTCGGTTTTATGATTTTTGTGGTGGTACTGTTGATGAGTCAGGCCTTCGTCGCGCCGATCATGGGCGCCAGAAGGGCAGCCAAACAGCGCCTGCGCCAACGCATCAGGAGCCTGGGCGAAACCGTCGACGGGGAGTCCCATGCCGCCTTGCTGCGCAAGAAAAAGCTGCAGTCCCTCTCCCGCTTCGAGCGCTGGCTTGAGTCCCTGCCGATGATGCATCGTTTGGCCAGCCTGGCCTCCCAGGCCGGCCTGGAGCAACCCGCCCACAGGATCGTTCTGCGAAGCGCCCTGTTTGCCCTTGCGGCTGGGCTGGTCGCGGGTTGGTATTCTGGGGAACCGCTCATCGCCCTGCTGCTGGCGGCGGCTGCCGCCTATCTGCCCTTGCTGCTGCTGATGCAGCGCCGCAACAAACGCATGCAGCTGTTCGAGGAGCAGCTGCCGGACGCCTTGTCGGTGGCCGCCCGCTCTCTCAAGGCGGGCATGCCCTTCAATGAAGCGATGAAGATCGTCTCCAAAGAGATGAAGGCGCCGGTGAGCAAGGAGTTCGAACAGGTCTTCAATGAACTGAACTATGGGGGCGATCTGCGCAGCGCGCTGCTCGGGCTGCTGGTGCGCATGCCGACCGTGTCGGTGATGGCGGCCGTCACCGCGGTGCTGATCCAACGGGAGACCGGCGGCAATCTGGCCGAGGTGCTGGAGCGCATCGCCAACCTGCTGCGCGAGCGTTTTCGCTTCCAGCGTAGTGTACGCACCCTGAGCGCGGAGGGGCGTGGCACCGCCTGGGTTGTCTCGATCATGCCCTTCCTGCTGGCGGCTCTTGCCGAGTTGATGAAACCCGGCTGGATCACCGGCCTGGCGAAAGACCCCTTGGGCCAGCAGTTGATCATTGCCGCCTTCGTGCTGATGGTGATCGGTATCTTCTGGCTCAAACGTCTGGTCAATATCACTGTGTGAGGTAGCCTGAGATGAACGCTTGGAATGAGATCAGCGGCTGGATGGCGGCCTGGAGCAGTGATGCGGCGCAGCTGCGGATATTGTTCGTGACCCTGCTTGGACTGGCGGGATTTTCCCTCGCCCTGGCCCTCACCCTGTTCGCCAACACCTTGCTCAACCCGCTCAAAAAGCGTATCGATGGGGTGCGCCATGAGAGCAATCCAAAGCCCGCCCGGATGGGGGCCGATCATCTGTTGCATCGGCTTGGCGCATTCCTCATACCCAAAGCAGAAGAGAAGCGCGCCAAGCTCGCCTATCAGCTAGAGACTGGGGGCTACCGCTCGCCCCGCGCCATGACCTACTTTTACGCGATAAAACTGATCGGCTTCATGCTTGCCCCCTTGCTGGTGCTGGGAGGGGTGGTGTTGTTGACCAACCGCCCGATTCTCGACTACCTGAGCCCCGCCATCCTGGCCGGCGCGCTGACCTTTCTGGCCCCGGGTTTTTGGCTGAAGTGGGCGATACGAAAGCGCCAACAGCAGCTACGCAACGCCTTACCGGATGCCCTCGATCTGATGGTGGTCTGTAGCGAAGCGGGCCTGGGGCTGAGTGCGGCGATCCAAAGGGTGTCCGACGAAATCGGCGTGCAACATCCGGAACTGGCGGATGAACTCCAGTTACTGATGATGCAGATCCGAGCGGGCATGGACAACCGCTCCGCCCTCAAAGAGTTGGAACGGCGTACCGATTTGGACGATATCAGCGCCTTCGTCACCACCCTGATTCAGGCCATGCGCTTCGGCACCAGCATCGGTCAGAGTCTGCGAGTCTTTGCTGACGAGATGCGCGATAAAAGGCTACAGCGCGCCCAGGAGAAGGCGGCGCGCCTGAGCCTGACGATGCTGATGCCGATAGCGCTGTGCATGCTACCCATGTTTTTTCTGATCCTGCTGGGTCCGGCGATACTCTCGCTGTTGAGCACCATACAAAAATTATCTGGTGGCTGAGGAAACACGCCATGAACTTCACGACAACAGCTTCATTGAAAAGATGGCCAACAGCGCTGCTGCTGGTTGTAAGCAGCTTACTGGGCGGTTGCGCCGGGTTAGCCTCCGAGTCGAAAAGCCATAACGAGTTTTCCGGACTTGGCGACGCCAATGCGCACCTGACTTACAGCACCGCCTTTCCTGTCGCCTCGGCTAAGGAGGCGATTCAGCGCGGCGACGCAGCGCTCAGCAAGGGGGACCTGGACCGGGCGCTGTTCGAATATATCCGCGCGCTGGAGAAAGCGGGGGAGGATGGCGAGACGCTCTATAAAGTCGGTCGCGTGCATCTCCTCCGCAAGGACCCGGAGCGGGCCAGACTCGCCTTCCTGCTCTGTCTGAAAGCGTTGCCTGATCATGTCGGCGCCCTGGTGGAGATGGGCAAACTTGAGATGCATCGGCGCAACTACGAGACGGCGAAAACCCTCCTCACCCACGCCCTTGAGATCGATCGGAACTTACCCCAGGTTTTCAACGCCCTGGGGGTTATCGCGGATATCCAAAAAGACCATCACCAGGCGCAAATAAACTATCTTCAGGCACTCGATCTGGACGGCGATAAACCGATCTATCTGAATAATCTCGGCTATTCATTCTACTTGATGGGCAATGAGGCTCGGGCCGAACAGATGTTTGTCGACACCCTGAAAAACGATCCCAACTACCAACCCGCCTGGCGCAACCTGGGACTGGTCTATGCAAAATCCGCCCGTTACAAGCTGGCGCTGGAGGCCTTCGGCAAGACCGAGAAGGAGTACCAGGCCTGCAACGATGTGGGTTATATCGCGATGCTGTCAGGTCGTTACGACGAGGCGCGACACTATTTCAACGAGGCGATACGTCTCTCGCCCGCCTATTATGAATTGGCGGCGGATAACGCAAAACGCCTCGATATTTTACGCGAGCATCCGGGTACCTACTGATCCTCCCTGAAACGCAGTTGGCCGCTCTCTATTTGATGGCAGGTTACTAGTGATGAAAAAAACCGCTTCGATATCCATGCTCAGAGGCAAGAGAAGACAGCGCGGCGCGGAGACTGTCGAGTTCATGCTCACGCTGTTTCTGTTCCTGTTTGTGTTTGTGATGATTATCGATATCGCCATTGCCATGTATGACCGGGGCAGCATCATCAATGCCTCCCGGGAAGGGGCCAGGCAGGCGAGCCTCTACTGGGTCGATCCGGTTCTGTTCGACCCAACCACGCCCCTAAGCAACCAGCTGCTGAAAAGATCGATGGTCGATAGTGTCATGACCTGGACGGAGGATAATTTGTTGATCGATCCTCAAGACGCCGGTCTGACGATGACGCTGCAGATCAACGCCACGGATATGCCCGGTGCAACGGCACATATTTCGACCAGCGATGTGGTCAGTGTCGATATCGCCTACCCACACAGTTACATCCTGCTCACCGGATTCTCCGGCGTAGCGGCGCCCTCATTAACTTCCAGAACAGCCCTTGGCGTGGAGTGATACCGCATGCGCGAAATAAAACCCTTGGGTAGGCGCGGTATAGGCGGCCATTTTGGTTTTCAACGCGGCGCGGAGATCGTCGAATTCCTGGTCACGCTGCCGGTGATCCTGATCGTGCTCGCCATCGTCTTCGATTTTGGTGTGGCGCTGTCGGATCAAAGCATACTGACCAATGCCACCCGGGCGGCCGCGCGGGAAGTGATACAAGGCGCCAGTGATCTGCAAGCGCAACAAGCCGCAAACCAGATCACCCAATCCTTGCTCTCCCGAGCAGCGGCGGACCCGCTGCCGACGGTCACCGTCAACCGCACTGGTTTGAATCCGGGCGACCCGGTGAGTGTATCCATCACTCACGAATTCGCTTTCTTTATCCTCCCCAGCTTTCTCGCGGATGTCACCAACATCAATCTTGGGGCGACGACAGTCATGAATATGCTGCCCAACTAATGGTGCATGAAAATGAATAAGCATTTACGAAGAGAATCCGGCGCGTCCGTTGTGCATTGGTTGATTGCTTTGACTGTGCTGTTGGGGTTTGGCGTTCTGGCCATCGACATGAACAATCTCTATCTGAGTCGCAGCCAACTGCAGAGCGCGGCGGATGCCGGGGCGCTCGAAGGGGCGCGTCTGCTCTACAATCCCGACGGCTCCATCAATGTGGGGCAATTGGGGACCTCAGCGATCGATGGCGCCACCGCGGCCGCGCAGGCCAATTTCAGTCAGGGGGAAGCGGTGGAGGTGATGAGCGTGGATCGTGGTCACTGGCAATTCATGCCCGACCTGGTGGATGCCAATGGCATCGAAAGAGGTGGCCAGTTCACCGCCAACGGCACGACCACACCAGCAGATCTCGTTGATGTCGACGGTAACTACAGAAGCTTTCAGGACCTCAACATTGACCTTGATGAGATCAACGCCGTCGAGGTTGTCACCGCCCGCCAGTTAACGCCGATTCAAGCCTTCTTCGGCCCGATTCTGGGAATCGACAATTATCAGATGCAGGCGAGCGCCGTGGCCTATGTAGGTTTTTCCGGCACCATACTCCCCGGTGAGTTGGATGCACCGGTCGCGATCTGTCAACATCGGCTACGGGACGAGAGTGGCGACTGGAGCTGTTCGGTGGGGCGCTTTATTTCCAGTTCAGACAACGACGAACAGACCGCCGGCTGGACCGACTTCATGCAGCCGCCAGAAGGAGGAACCTGCAGCGGCGGCGCGAATACCAGCAGCGTAAGAGATGCCTTCAGTTGTGGCGACCAGCTCAACCCGCTCATGCTGCTCGGCGTGGAGATGAACGTCATCGGCGGCCAAGTCCAGACCGTGTTCGACGCGATCTACAACTGCTGGCTCGACAGGGCCGATACAGACCATGATGGGGAGCCGGACACGCCCTGGAGCATGACCCTGCCCATCATCGAGTGCAACGACTCCAATCCAGGGCCCTGCAACAGTCTGATCGGCGCGGTCTCCATGGATATCCTGTGGATGGTCAGATCGGTCAACGTCAACCGTATCGATGAAGTCGCCCCAAGACAGATGCTCGACTGGAGCAGCGATGATGAGGACGGCAGGGTACGCTGGAACTCTTTTGTCGAAGCATTTGAGATCAGATCAGCCCCCGGCAGCGACCTGGCGTACTGGGCTGATCCCCCCGGTGACAACGGTTACAGAGCTTCAACCATCTATTTCTCGCCAAGCTGTGAACCGCAAACCCCGGTAGGCGGTTCAGGCGGCGGTAATTTCGGAATCCGCGCCGAGGTCCCTGTTCTTGTGCGTTAGTGTCGCCAATACAAATGCCTTATCAAAGGATAGGATTACCAAGAAAAAGGCGCTGAAGTATTAGAAGGGATGAAGAGTGATTGAGTACGTGAGCTGTGCGAACCGCATCAATAACGAGCGTGGTGGCTCACGAACATCAATGATGCGGTTCGCACAGCTCACCACATCCTACGTAATAGGTTCTTGGCCCCATGTTGCGTTGCGAAGTAAAGGTGGCCGCTTGCTCTTGAAGGAAACCAAGATGCCGTTTCGCCACCTTGAAATAGTGGTTTTGTTGTTTGTTTTTGAACATAAACATTTTAGCAATACTCATTACATTCCATTAGCAAAATCATCATGATGGACTTGTGTCTCTGCCCGCATGGCTTTCAGTGCTTTTCCATAGCCGATCAAGATGCCGAGACCCCAATGCAGACGGGACTTGTAGTATGGATCAGTATCAGGATCGTTTTCTTCACTATTCTCGTTAAAAACTTTTTCGCAATTACGCAAGATTAGGTGCTCGGGGATATAGCAGAGACGATTGTTCTTATAACTGCTCATGCGCAACTCGGCCACAGGGTAGGAGCCACCGGTGCCGGATGAAACGCCAATGATATAAGCCGGTTTATGCCCCAGCTCAAAACGGCTGAACATCAGGAAGAAATTTTTCAGGCCGGCGGGAACCTGCCCATGCCATTCCGGGGATATGATGACAAAAGCATCGCTTTCTGAAAACTGCTTTTTCAGAGGAGCAAGCCGTTCAGTCCATGCTTTATCTTGTTCCCAGATGGACTGTTCCCAGAGTGGCAGTGGATTATCGGCAAGTGAATAGAGATAGGGCTCAATACCATCAAAATCCTTTCGCAGAACAGATGCGGTGTAACGACCGATCTTCTCGCTCTGGGATGGATTGCGGTGACTACCACTAATAATGCTGATTTTCATATTAAATGAACCCTTTTCTCTGGTTTTCTAAACAATGGTAGCCACTTATTGATTTTTGCCAACGTGTTTTTATCGGTGTGGTGGAAAATTTCCTGCATAACAGGAATCCACAACTCGGTATCTTCTAAGGAGAGGAGGGCCTTCCTGGGCTTAGGCATGATATCGCTCCTTGATATCGATAGGTGGGTGCGCTTGCGTGAAAGGTTGACAGATTCACTTTCTTAATGCAACAGTTGGCATGGGTCTCCATGCCAATACTTTTCTTGTTTATCAATGACTTTTGACGACTATTTCGTATCAAAACAAGGTGGTTTTCAAGCCTTTTTTATGCAGCATATATGGGGCAGCGGTGGTGTGGTTCCTTGAATCTCCACTCAATCGCAAGGCGACGAATGTCCTGGTGGACCCTGTGGTATCTATTACCATCCGCTTTCTCTTGGATCATTGGGATTACGCAACGTATTTCATATCATTACGCTAATGGAGGCATTGTATGCATTTGGTTGGACATATCTCTCTCGATACAGATGAAGGTATGCTGCTCGCGGACAAGCGCGTGCGCCTACTCGAGGCAATCGAGCGGCACGGATCTATTCAAAAGGCCGCAAAGGAGATAGGGCTTTCCTATAAAGCTGCATGGGATGCTGTTAACGCCATGAATAATCTGTACGACCAGGCACTGGTTCAGCGTGATGTGGGCGGAAGGCGGGGGGGAGGCAGTAGCGTGACCGAACATGGGCGGCATCTGATCAAACTCTTTAATGCCATAGAGAGTGAATATCAGCAAGTGCTGGATCACTTTGGTCAGGATCTCTCCAAAATGCGTAGCTATCATCGCCTGCTTAACCGTTTCTCGATGAAGACCAGTGCGCGTAATCAGTTTCGCGGCGTAATTACCGCGCTGATCCAGGGCGCGGTCAGTCAAGAGGTACGCCTGCGTCTGGATGACAATAATGAGATCATCGCGCTTGTAACCAATGAAAGTGCAGATAGCATGGAATTGCGAATAGGCATGGAGGTATTCGCCTTGGTCAAGGCCACATCGGTTCTTCTCTACTGCGACAACAGGCATCAGATTTCCTGTAGCAACCAATTATGGGGCGAAGTGGACAATCTGCAAGAGGGGCCAATGAACACCGAAGTTACGATCGCGCTATCCGGAGACAAGAGTGTAACTGCGGTCGTCACCCAGGACAGTTGCAAAAAGCTAGGCATTGCCCTGGGAAAGAGTGTCTGCGCCGCATTCAATGCCAACAGCGTCATTCTCGCAATAGTGGGTTAAATACAATGTGGAATATCTGTGATGTATTATGGTAGGGAAGACTACATATAAAAGTCTTAATGTTACATTGATAACAGAAATGCTCCGGATAGAATAATAAAAAAATTAATAAATACAATAATATATAGCGTATTTGGTATTATGGTATGCGAGTTGCATTATATGTAGTAAATATACATATAAAAGGATTCAAGCATGCACGCTTCTTATTGCTACCGGATGGCATCAACCCCGTTGTCGTGGATTCGGTACGCGGGTCATCTGACACTTGTTTTGTGGGTGACGTTACTGGGGTATAGCCATTTACTCCGGGCACAAGAGGTGATCGACATGGCTGGGCGTCAGGTACATATACCCGATGTCATCGCGCGTCCCTTCGGCGCTGCACCGCCCATTACTGCGCTGCTCTATGCGCTTGCCCCTGATCTGGTTATTGCCTTGAACATGCCCTTCACCCCGGAAAGTGACTCTTTTTTACAGCCGGGTGTGGCCAAACTGCCGATTATTGGTAGTGCCATGGGGCATGGTCATCAGGTGAGCTCGGAATCACTACTTGCCCTGAAACCAGACCTGGCTCTGGCTTGGAGTAACAGTCGTTCGGATCTTGAACCCAAGGCGATCGAGATTCCTTTTGCCAAAGCCGGTATACCCGTGGTCTACATCAAGCTGGAAAGCCTGGCCGACTGGCCGCCGGCATTCGAGTATGTTGGTCGCCTACTGGGTCGAGAAGCGCGCGGCAAAGCCCTTGCCGACTACATTCGCCAAGCCATGGCAAGTGTTGAAACAGCGCTGACCGAACTGTCCGGGCCGGATCGGCTTAGAGTTTACTATGCGGAAAGTCCTAACGGTTTAGCAACCGAATGCAATAACTCCTTTCATGCTGAGCCGATTGAGCTGGCGGGGGGGTACAACGTCTACCGCTGCGAACAGAAAACCATGGTGGGACGAGAGCCCGTCGACCTGGAACAGATCCTTCTATGGAATCCACAACTCATCATTGTTCAAGATCCCCTCTATCTGAAAAATACTGAAACAGATGAACGCTGGCGCAACATCGATGCCTTCAAGATGGGGCGTATCTTTCAAGTGCCGCGTAAACCAATCAACTGGCTCGACAGGCCGCCTTCATTCATGCGCGCACTTGGAATTCAATGGCTTGCCCACCTCTTTTATCCCTCACGTTATACCCATGATATCCGTGCTGAAACCCGTAACTTCTACCACCTATTCCTTGGAGTTGATCTGAGTGATGCGGCATTAAACGAGTTGTTGCCCCACTTGACCAGCAAAGAGCATAACAACGGTTTTCGCTTATCAAACGCTAATTCATCCACACCTGAATTGTTCGAAAACGGCACCCGACACCCAATCAACGCTCTTCAAGCTCCGCTTGGTGCTCCATGATTCAAACGGCCTGTTAGCAGGCCCCTCGTAGTAAATCCCGAAGGAAAGTAGTACATGTCCTGTAGTCACTCATTTACCGCAAATCGGTGTTCGCTTTTGGCGTTGTCGCTCGTTCTGGCCTCAACAACCCAAAATACCCTGGCCGACGAAACCACCTATCTTAATTCCGTCACAGTATCCGCCGAACCCTTGAAGGACTCAGCGGTCGCCGGGACCTCTCGCACAAACAGTGGGTACCAGATCAACCGCGAGGGTGTCGATCTTTGGGGCGCGCCAGGCGGCGGCAGTCCCTACAGTTCGGCTCGAGCCATGCCTTCGGTCAATGCCCAATCCGCGGATGCCTATGGTCTGAGTAACCTGCCTGGCGGGACAAAAGGAATGCGCGTGCGCGGTGAACTGGCTACCCATGGTTCCCGAGGCACGGTAGACGGTATCCCTCTTGGTGCGGTCAATCCAGGTCCTGGTTATTTATGGCTGTTCGACGCGGAAAACCTCTCATCCGTCAGCTTGCAGCAAGGTGCGGTTACCCCCGACCAGGGCAACATCTTCACGACTGCGGGCGCACTGGACAGTCGCTTACGTTGGCCGGAAAAGGAGCGTTTGTGGCATCTCTCCCAGGCACTGGGTTCTTCGTCATTTACCCGTACCCAAGGGCGTGTCGACAGTGGTGAACTGTCCAGTGGCGGCGCTGCCTTTTTCTCATTTTCCCATACCGCAGCCGAGAAGTGGCGTGGATCCGGCAACTCGCCGGACGGACGCGATAACTTTGCATTGGCTATGACTCAGCCATTGGGTGAAACGGTCGACGTCAATGTGCTGGCGGCCTCCAGCGACATGGAAGCGCATAACTATCGTGCTCTGAGTTACGCACAGGCTATGGATTTGGATCACTACCGGGAGTTCGATTTCAGTGATGACCCAAGTGCGGGAAGCAGCTACTACAATTACAATCGTCAATCTTTCAAGAATCAGGCCTTGCTGGCGGAGATCAACTGGCAAGTCTCTAGTGATACCAGCCTGGTGCTCAAACCCTACTACATGGATGAAGAGGGTTACTATCTGGATGGACAGGCTACAGGAAAAATCCGTCAGTGGTTGATCGATCATTCCTGGTATGGGTTAACCACAGAGCTGCGCACACAATTGGCAGAAACAGCGCTGAAAATAGGGTATTGGCGCCAATCTTCAGAGCCACCCGGTCCTCCCACAGCCTGGAAGATTTATGCTCCCAGCGCATCGGGCGACCTTTCGGGTGAGGCAAGTTGGAGCATTCTCTCAAAGGTGACCGACCGACATCTGTTCGACAGTTTCTATCTCATGGCTGATCATCAATATGAGCATGTTGGGTTTGAAGCGGGTGTACGTTATGTTCAGGAGACTCTGCCTGGTATCGATGCCTACGACACCAGTGGTCTGGGTGATGTCAGCTATGACGAGGCGCTGAGTCAATCGAATGGTGTCATCGACAGCCGCAGCGTAGCGCAGGTCACGATGCATGCAGTGCTTCCCTATCTGGGTGCGAGTTATTCGCTCTCGCCGAATCTGAAGATCAAGGGCAGCCTGGGTCGCAACTATGGGGCTCCCAGTTTTGATGTATGGCCTGTATACCAGAAAAAAGCCGCGGCCTTCCTGGCCAACGGCATCACTGCAGATGACCTCTGGCAGGATCTTGAGCCCGAGATGTCAGACGCATTCGACCTGGCCTTGCGTTTTGATGCCGCAACGGCTTGGTTGGAGCCCGCACTCTATGTTGCCAGGTATCATGATAAAAAGGTCTCCTATGATTCCGACGGTAGTGGTTCGCTACCCGCCTATTCGCATAACGTCGGAGAGACCCGTGCCTGGGGGGCGCAACTCGCAGGCGGCTGGTACCCGCTAGCCAATCTCGACCTGTTTGGTGGAATTTCCTGGAATCGCAATGAGTTCACCGAAGATCTGGCCGTTGATGGAGGCGACGACCTTGTGGTATCAGGAAAGCAGATTCCCGACGTGCCTATCCGCCTCGCCAACCTGGGACTGACCTGGCACAGTGGCGAATTCGAATTCTCATCGGTGGCTCGTTATACCGGTTCCCGCTATGGGGATACCCAGCACACTCAAAGTATTCCAGGGTACACAACGGTGGACCTGAATATGGGTTATCACTTTGGATTGCCGCTGGGTAGGGCGAACCTTTCGCTGTCAGTGATCAATCTCTTTGATCGTGAGTACATCGGTATTGTCCGTTCCGACTACTACCAGCTCCTGAGCGGCGGTAATGCCATCTACTATCCTGGAGCGTCCCGTACACTGATGGCAAAAATAGCAATCGACATCTAAACCTGACAGGCACTGCGTGCTCGGTATGTGGAGATTCATTTCTTTTAGGCATGGCGAGTTGTGTATTAATGGTTACAACAAGTCGATCGAATGTTCAGTTTAGAACAGGCACTTCATCAATTTTTCAATGAAGCAAGCCGGCATTGGTTGGTCTGTTTCTTGCAACTTATTGAATATGTATGACCACAAGATCAGCAGTACAATATGAACTACCTTACCGTGATTGAAAGATACCATGAGTATCAAGAAACGATTCAAGAGCT
>JARRNW010000106.1:0-8922 GCA_037384565.1 Candidatus Thiodiazotropha sp. | reverse complement strand
CTCACACCCACCACCCTATGGCGGAGCATAGTAGGTAATCAGGTAAAAGTATATTGGGTGTCTCGCTTATAGTATTCTCGCTTATAGTAGGAAATATGGTATATAGTAAACTATGGACGGAATGAGCTTGAACAAAGTAAATGGAGTACTTGAGTATCGACTATACGAATCTGTGAGCTTGGCTGAGCTCGATAAAGCGTATTCATCGTTACTGTTTCCACCGCCACTCTCACAAACACAGGGTAAGCCCCTAAACGAACCGCTGAGTTGTATCGTTGCAATTAAGCAGATGCAACCGGTTGGATTGATTCTTTGGGAATTGATGGAAAGTCGATCCTTACGCGTCATTTGCTGGTGTGTTCTGGCAGAGTATCGTAACAAGGGCATAGGTACAGCGTTACTCAGGTTGCTGGAGAATACTGCGAGAGGTATTGGCGCTAAGGTCCTGGTGTTGACCTTTCGCAGTGATCTTGCTTATACCAAGATAGTTAGGAAAATTCTGGAGAATCACGCCTGGTCATCACCTCAAATGAGGTTGAAGCTTTACAAAGTTACCCGCAAAAGTTTTCTCGAACCGGCCTGGTTTTCCAGAATTAAATTGCCAAAAGAGTATTCCATATTTCCATGGCGTGATCTCAGTATTGATGATCGAAGGGGATTAATCGAAAGGCAGAATCAAACAGGATGGTATCCCAATGCACTAACCCCCTTCCAGGAAGAGTCGAAAATCGAGTGGTCGAATAGCCTGGGCCTGCGCCATAAGGGTGATGTAACTGGATGGCTTATAACACACCGGGTGGCAGCGGATGTAATTCAGTATTCGGCCCTGTTTGTATCCCCTGAAAACAAGCCTTTGGCTGTCGGATTGCCTTTGATTGTAGAAGCAGTCAGGCGTCAATGTGATACTAAGATCGATCGCGCAATTTTTCAAGTCAGGTCTGAAAACAGTAGATTTTTAGCGTTTATCGAACATCGGTTGAACGACGTGCTAGAATCGAGTGCTGAACGGTTGTTGTCAAAAAAGGAGATTTGATCGAATGTCAGGAAACAATGAGACGGAATTATTTTGCTATTCCCCAAAACATGATGAGGCGGATGTGACTGAGGATAACCGTTTTAGTGCGATAGCATTTTCAATAAAAAAGGCGCTACTGCCCCTTTCTCCGGTTTTAGTTGTTGTCGCACTGCTCGGCTGTAATGGCGGGTCTTCAAATAATGATTCAGAGTCAGCGGATAATCAGGACGACCAGGGTGGTGGTGATGAACAAACCATCACGCTGCGTGGTGAAAATTTAGGAAGTATTCCGGATATTGCCCAATCCGTACTTGCATTGGATGTGGATTCCGATGGCGATCTCGATATCGTGGCTCTGTCGGATGATGGCGCATGGGTCTATACCAATATTTCCTTGTCGCAAGATCCGCAATTTTCTCTACCCGTGTTGTATTACAGATTTTCCCGTAACAGCAGCTATCGTGTCCTTTACGACCTTGATGCTGTTGGGGCTTTGGATGCCCTGGCCAATGCCGGCGCTGATTATAGTGAGCCAGTGCAGGTATGGTACGAAGAAAATATCGGGAGTAACGATAACCCGATCTATCAAAGTAATGATCAACTGCTGACGGAAAATCGTTGTACCGGTGACTGGATGGGGTCGGACTCAGGCAACGAACACACCCTTTCCTTGATCGATGTGGACTCGGATGGCGACCTGGATCTGTTTATCGGTGAAAAGGGCGGAGATATGGATAGCGGACATTTTGGCTACTGTGAGAACATAGGTAGTGCGTCATCACCTCAATTCGCAGAGGCAGTCATCGATGCCCCATTTGGTTTGTCGGCATCAAATACGGGTACCAATTTCATTGCATTTGGTGATTCGGATCTTGATGGAGATCAGGACGCATGGGTGAACCTTAGCAACTTCGATTCTTCAGGAGATTATTTGGGATTTTCCGTGTTTGAAAATACGGGCACAACAGTTTCGCCTTCTTTTGTCCGCCTGGAAAATGATACGGCTTTGGAGCAGGCGCCCCCAGCGCAAAGTCATGGGTTTCCAATACAAGGGTGTAATCGCCCATACTTTGCGGATTTCAACCGAGATAACGTGCTCGACAGCGTCTGTCCCAATGGTATGAATGTTTCGTTTCTTTTGGGTGGCGAAGATCAATGATAGATAGGTGCTCGCTTTGATATCGCATATGGGGCATATGTCTGGATTAGACGATGTGGAGTTATCTGTAAGGCAATCAGGCCACGTTGAGGTGGTCCTGCTGTGAATTATCCTGAAAGTAGACGAGTTCTCTCTGTTGTCAAAGTGGCCTCTTCCGTATTTCAACTTATAAGTGAAAAGAGGTTGCTGCTGGTAAGAAATCTAACTGGTTATGTCGTCGTGTTGACCGTTACCAGCATTTGTGAGAGCTATTTTGACCAAGGAGATGATTCTGTTTTGGCATGGAGCTATTCAACGATCCACGGGGCGGTTTTTGTTTTCTTTGCTGTTGCCTGCCATCGTGTTCTGCTATTAGACAGGGATTCCTTTGAGCAGGATAGGATGTTCCGGTTTACAGGCAGGGAGTTGAGATTTCTCGGATGGAGCTTTGTTGCGTACTTTTATCTATTGTTTGTCGCTATGGCTCTTATGATCCCAATGAGCATCATATTTGAATATATAGAGGGATCAACTCTGATTCTTGCAATCTATATCAGTTTGTTGCCCGGGATGTATCTGTTCGCCAGATTGGCTCTGCTGCTTCCTTCGACCGCGGTTGATCAAAGAAACGATATTAATTGGGCGTGGGGACTGTCCCGGGGCAATGGCTGGCGGTTGGTCGTGCTGGTTGGGTTGATACCCCAGGTTTTTACACTTGGGGAGACGTATCTCTATGGGTATGGGATGCTATCCGACCTGCTTGTTACCCTCATGGGGTGCGTATTTGCTGTGGTGGAAATTGCATTGCTTTCTCAGTCGTTTCGGTTTCTGTCAGGGTTTGGTCAGGAATCTGAATTGTAAGTGAGTCTATATCGCTGCAATCAGTCAGTCGAAGAAATATTCTTGGTCATGATCACACTCAACCGAATATCAAGCTCGCAGCCAATATTCATTGGCTGTTGTGCTCAGCATAAATCCGCATCGAAATATGTCACGCTGATGTTAAGGTGTTACAAACTATTTTTCGCTTGTGCTTATTGTGAGCAGTAATAGTAAACATGACACAAAAGACAAGCCAAAAGAGTATGCCCAACCTTCAATAAGATGAGGCCAAAAGTCATCAATTATCTTTGATGTCTGCATGAATGCCCCGAGACGCCCGGTTCCTTCGTCCAAAAAACCTAAACGTTTTCCTTGCTCGATTAGTGAAGTCGAAGATATGTAAAATGTATATAAAACATTCACTGCAACAGAGATGGCAAGTGCTTTTAATATATTTTTTCGATTCATCATCAATCAGATGCCGTCGAACTATTTGCACGCATAACATAAACTCAAGTTGCTGAGTTAAACGTCGGCGCATAAACACACATATCTAACTAAGTGACAATGCGACTCGTACTGCATGATAAATGCTTGAGTTCGAACACAAGTAACAGTAAATGTTAAATGGCGAACCGGTGCCCTGGGCGTTGCAATGAATGGATGTTATCCTCAGTGCTCTGGTTCGCCTGTCAACGCTTCGTAATATCCGTTGTTCTTCTATCCACACTTGTTTCTATGTGACTGCCTTACCGGTAGAGAAACTTAGCGTCTCAAGAAAGTTTAAACGTCAGGATGACGTGACCGTTTCCAGTCGCTCCAGTTCCTCCTCCCTGACCTTGTCCGCATTATGGTCCTTGGCCAGCAATACGTAGATCGATGGCAGCACGAACAGGGTGAACAGGGTGCCAATGGCCATGCCGCCCACTAGTACCAAACCGATTGAGTTACGCGCGGCGGCTCCGGCGCCGGTCACCATGGTCAATGGCAGATGACCCGCCACGGTGGCGACAGTGGTCATCAGGACCGGACGCAGGCGGGTCATAGCCGCCTCTCTGACTGCGTCCATCTTCGAGAGTCCCTGCTCCTGAAGTTTGTTGGCAAACTCCACGATGAGGATGCCGTTTTTCGAGATCAGTCCCACCAGAGTCACCAGGCCGACCTGGGCGTAGATGTTCAGGGTGGTGGTCCAGCCGTTGGTCCAAAAGGGCATGTTGGGGTTGGGCATCTTCAGGAAGGTGAACAACAGCGCACCGAACATGGCCAGAGGTACCGAACCGAACAGGATGATGCCGGGGTCGCGGAAGGAATTGAACTGTACCGCCAGGGCGAGAAAGATCATCACGATGGCCAGGGCGAAGGCGGGCAGGAACTTGTTGCCTTCCTGGCGCAGCTGACGGGACTCTCCGGTGTAGTCCACCGAGTAGCCGGGAGGCAGTACCTCCTGGGCGGCCTCTTCCAAAACGTTCAATGCCTGATCCAGGGTGCGGTTGGTCATCCCCGAGAGCTTCACCGAGTTGAGCTGCTGAAAGCGATTGAGTGAACGGGGCACCGTTTTGCTTTCGATATGCGCCACCGTACTCAGGGGAATGAGTTCACCCTTCGGACCACTGATGTAAATCTCGGTCAGCTGGTCCGGGTTGAGCCGTTGTGAGCGCTCGATCTGGGGGATAACCTTATAGCTGCGACCGGAGATATTAAAGCGGTTGACGAAATTCCCGCCCAGGGCCGCGGCCATATCCCGGCCGATCTGATTCAGATCCAGGCCGAGGGCGCCGATCTTGTCACGATCCAGGACCACCCGGGCCTCCGGCTGGTCATACTTGAGATCGATCTGGGGTGGGAACAGGAACATGCCGCTGGCCGCCGCCTTGCCTTGCAACTGTTGGGCGAACTCCAGCAACTGCTTGGCATCCGCGGTCGAGGTGATCAGGAATTCGATGGGAAAGTTGCTGCCCCCGGGCAGTGCCGGGGGGGTGGTGGCAAAGATCTGAAACCCGGGGATCGCGGAGAGCTTGCCCTGCAACTCCTGCTGGATCTCGAATACAGTACGTTCCCGGGGGTTGTGCCAGGGTTTGACCACCACACCGGAGAAACCGTCCACGTCAAAACGTGCGCCGACCGATGGGGCGAACAGGATCTGGAAGGTGAGATCCGCTTCCGGCACGCTTAGAAAGGTCTTCTCCACCGCCTCGCCGAAGAAGCGTTTTTGATCCGCGGTGGCGTTCGCCGCGGCGTTGATAATGCCGAAAACCACGCTCTGGTCTTCGCTCGGCGCCAGTTCCTTGGGCGACATGTTGTACATCGGAACCGCGGCCACTGCGACTGCGAACCAGATGGCGTAGACGAAGGGCCGGGCGTGCAGGGTTCTGCCGATCAGTCGGCCGTAGCCCTCGCGCATGCGGTCGAAATAGTGGTTGATCCTGCCGGTGAAACCCTTCTCCTCGTCGGCGGCGTCGTGCAGCATGTGGGAGGACATCATCGGCGACAGGGTCACGGCGACGATGCCCGAGATGGTCACTGTGCCCGCCAGGGTCAGCGCGAATTCCCGGAACAGGGCACCGGTCAGTCCCCCCTGCAGGGCGATGGGCATGTAGACTGCCGCCAGGGTGATGGTCATGGCGATTACCGGCCCGAGCAACTCACGGGCACCGAGCAGAGCCGCCTCTCGTTTGCTGCGTCCCTCCCGCAGATGGCGTTCGATGTTTTCCACCACCACGATGGCGTCATCCACTACCAGTCCCACCGAAAGCACGATGGCCAGCAGGGTAAGCAGGTTGAGGGTGAAGCCGAAGGCCTGCATGAGGAAGATACTGCCGATCAGGGAGACCGGGATGGCGATGGTTGGCACCAGGGCGGATCGCAGGGAGCCGAGAAACAGATAGATCACCAGGATTACGATCAACAGGGTATCACCCAGGGTCTTGGTGACCTCGGTAATGGCGGTGGAGATGTATTCCGAGGCGTCGTAGCCGATGTCCACTGCGAGCCCGCTGGGCAGGTCCCGCTCAATCGAGGTGATCTCTTCGCGCACCAGCTTGACCACGTCGATGGTGTTGGCGTTGGGCAGGGGGAAGATCCCCATGAACACTGCGGTCTTGCCGGAGAAGCTGACCGAAGTGTCGTAATCCTCCGCCCCCAATGTCACATCAGCCACATCTCTCAGGCGCACGATGCTGTCATCCTCTTGCAGGATCACCAGCTGCTCGAACTCCTCCGCTGTGTGCAGGTCGGTGTTGGCGGTCATGTTCACCTGCACCAGGTTGCCCTTGGTAGTGCCGATGGCGGCGAGGAAATTATTCGACGCCAGCGCCTGACGTACCTGGGCGGGACTGATGTGCAGGGCGGCCATCTTGTCCGGTTGCAGCCAGATGCGCATGGCGAAGATGCGCGCGCCGAGCACATCGGCGCGCTGCACCCCGGCCACTGAGGCCAGGCGGGGCTGCACCACACGGATCAGGTAGTCGGTGATCTCCGCCTGGGAGAGGATCTCCGAGGAGAAGCTGATATAGGCAGAGGCGAACTGGGAGTCCGCCGACTGAATCGAGATGGCCGGAACCTGGGCCTCGACCGGCAGGTCGTTGCGTACTTGGTTCACCTTGGCGGTGATCTCCGCCAGGGCCTTGGTGGGGGAGTAGTTGAGCTTCAGCCGGGCGTTGATCATGGAGAAGCCCTGCAGACTCTTCGATTCGATGTAGTCGATACCGTCCGCCGAGGCGATGGCCTGTTCCAGTGGCGTGGTGATAAAACCCTTGACCAGTTCCGCGTTGGCGCCCACGTAGACGGTGGAGATATTCACCGTGGAGTTTTCACTGCGTGGGTATTGGCGGATGTTGAGGGTGTTCCAGGCGGCAACGCCGGCGATCACGATCAACAGGTTGATCACGATGGCGAGCACCGGACGTTGGATGAAGATATCGGTAAAGGCTTTCATGCTGGCCATGGCGGTGGCATCCGTGAACTGTGGTTATCCGACTGAATGATGAATCCAGGTGGTCGCTATTCGTTGGTGGGTGTTGGATCGAGTTTCGCATCCAGAGCCAGACTGTTGTCGATGACTACGGCGGATTTGGGACGCAGTTTGAATACCCCGCTGGTCACCACCATCTCGCCGGCCTTGAGACCTTCGGTCACCGCGACGAAATCGCCCCGGGTTCGTCCCAGACGCACAATCTGCTGGCGCAGGATCTGTTGCTCTTCTCCGCTGGTCTCGTCCTTCTGGGTGTCGATGACGAATACCGTATCTCCATAGGGTGCGTAGAGCACGGAAGTGGCGGGAATGATCAGATAGTCCTCTTCGCGGGGCAGCACCACTTTCACGTTGGCGAACATACCGGCACGCAGGTGTTCCCCACGGTTGGCCATCACGGCGCGAATCCGCACGCTGCGGGTGAGGGTGTCGATCTCCGGGTTGATGGCGAGAATCCGCCCCTCGAACACCTCCCCGGGAGCCGCGTCGGTGGTGATCTGCACCGTGCTGCCGACACTCAGGCTGGCGTAGCGCTGCTGAGGCAGGGAGAAGTCGATATAGATGGGGTCCAGGGTCTGCAGGGTCACCACCGGGGTTCCCTGTTCGACGATCTGACCGAGATTAACCTGACGCAGCCCCAGTAAACCCGCAAAGGGCGCGGTAATGGTCTTTTTCTCTATGGTGGCGCGGACGTTGTCCACCTGGGCCGTGGCCTGCTTGAAATTGGCCTCGGCAGTGTCCAGGTCGGCCTGTGAGATGGTGTGGTTCTTTCTCAGGTCCTGGTTCCGGTCGAGGTTGATACGTGCCAGTTTGGCTGCCGCCTCGGCAGAGCGTAGCTGCGCCTCTTCGGCGGTGGTGTCGAGACGCACCAGCAGGTCGCCCGCTTTCACCCGATCACCGGATTCAAACGCGATCCGGCTCACCTTGCCGCCAAGTTCCGCGCTGACGGTTACGCCCTGCACAGCAACCAGGCTTCCTGTGGCGGAGACCGTGTCGGCCCAGCGTTCGCTACGCACCTGGGTCGCGGTGACCGTCTCGGGAGGCATCTGCATCTGCATTCCGGCCATCGCCTGAAACTGCTGCAGCTTGATCAAGGCAGGTATCCCGATCAACAGTGCGAGTCCCAAGAGGGTTAAGATCAGTCGTTTAAACATGTGGGTCTCCGTCCCGGCGCGATTTCGAAAAGACATGGATGCCACGGGCCGCTTTCTTAAGATGTATGAGCGACTCCGATAAATCAGTTACTACATGAACCCACGGATTCAGGTGTCGCTTATCAGAGTGGAATTTTTGATCTACGTCAAGTTTGTCTCCCGCGTACTCGGCACCATTCCATGACGGACAAAATGCGTCGATTCCATGCTGCCTCAAGCTAGCATCTTGTTTTTACAGCTGTAATGTTAAGTGTCCAGAGTGGACATGAGGGTTTTTTGTGGTGATCTGATTACACTCTGTTACAAAAAGGGGGTGCTGATTTGAATGGGGGATAGATCGTTTGGTGTATTTGCACTGTGTCTATTCTGGTCTAGTCTAGTTTCAGTAGAGGACCCGAACTCCGGGTTCTGTGCTTTTCGCTATTGAACGATCGTGCAGCAGCATTAGGGAGAGGGTACGCAAAACGTCGAGACCGTCGACCGTTAGGATTTGGCGTGGCCCTCTGAGTTGGAGTAACTCGGAACAGGAGGATCCTGTCATGGCTGAGAATGAGCTGGAAAAACTCGAATTGCGCATTGGAAAGATCGAACGCTTACTTGAAGAGACCCTGACCAAACGCGCATCCGCGAATATCACGGCCGAAGAAATGGCCGCCTACCAGAAGGTCAAGGATGTGGTCGCTGCCGATTGGGGCGAGTTCTGCGGAATCAACGATTGCTTCCGTTGTGTCATCATCCGTTGCCTACAATGTTATTCCGGACCGTCCCTGTGTCGGGCCTGTGATGTTGAATGCAGTTGTGGTCCGTGCAACGTCGGACAATT
>JARRNW010000105.1:0-9837 GCA_037384565.1 Candidatus Thiodiazotropha sp. | reverse complement strand
TTACCGTTCAGCCAGATATCACCTGGAACGTACGAGCGCGCTTCGAGACTGTGCATGACCTCCCACCCCGAATCGCCACGTCTGTAGAGCAAAACCCCACCCCAATCCTGCACGCAAAAAACCTGCCCATTCCCGGACACCGCTAATGCCGTACCAAAACGTTCGGACAGGTGGATCACGCTATACTGCGTTGGCCTCATGGAGCGGATGATCTGCTCGAGAGTCCAGACAGCGCCCTCACGACGATAAACATACACAGCGCCGGCACCGCGCAAAGGCTCGCCAGTCCCCTCCCCCTCTTGCGGAAGCGGATCGGAGAGTTTATCAGGCGCACTGACGACCAGGAGATTACCATCCCTCGAAAGCGCGACGCCCGCCCCAAAGTGGTCGCCAGGAACGGGATCGGAGGCCTTGATATAAGCCTCTAGCTGCCATTCGCCCTGTTCGTTCACATAAACTGACACCGCCCCAGCGGCATCGGCCTCGCTCCCATCACCCGGTGGAGCATTGATCCCCGCAGCAGCCAGATTGTCGTTCGGGTCGCCAACCGCCAGGGTCCGGCCATCACCGGACAACCCCACACTGGCGCCGAATCGATTTCGTTCCAACGGGGGTTGCGGGAGACTCCGTTGATCGAAAGGAATGGATGCCACAACCTGGCCGATCGCAGCGAGCTCCAAATCCGATACGAAAACGGTTGCCGAATCCACGCAGGTTCCGTCATTCTGGCAGGCCTGGACAAAATAGGTCGCATTTGCCCAATCGGTCAGATGAACCGCAACCACCTCATCCAGATAGGTCGCTGAGGTATTCTCACCGACCTGGGTAAAGCCGGAACTTCCATCCGGGTTGACCATCAACCGGTAGTAATCGGCTCCCACATCGTTCCAGATGAAACGCAACAGCTTCGTCCCGACGACGTTGACCGATAACACCAACTCGCGCGAGGACGAATCATCACCATGATCCTGATGGCAGGCCGATAACATCAGCAAAATCAGGATAAGCAATCCACCCCAAGCCAAGGCTTTCACGCTCGAAACCATGTCGCCCTCCCCCACGCATCCGGCGCCACCGGAAACTCCGGATCGCCACTCAATAGAGGTTAACCTCACCTGGTCCGCTATAAACTGCTCCAGGTACACCGACCATCAGGACGGATCCATCGGTGGAAATAGCCAGACTCTCTCCGAAATCATCATTGGTAACAAAATCGCCGCCTAACATATACGAATAAATGTGGTACCCACTTATGGTATGAGGCGATTTGATGTAAGCCTTTTGATACCAATCGACCTGGTCCCGAGCAAATAGATAAGCCGCACCGGGTGGCGCCTCCGAGCGATCATCATCCTGTTGACCATTGACCCCCCGAGCAAGCGAATCCTCCCCGGAGGCAGAAACGACCAATGAGCGGGCATCGCCGGATAGCGCGAGTCTGAAACCAAAACCATCACCTTCTTGCTCATTCGAGGCCGACAGGTAAGCTGATTGCCGCCAAACACTATCCTCTCGCTCGAACAGATAAGCCGCACCGAAAGGACCCTCCCCCCTGCCGCTGACCGCCAAGGTATTACCATCATCTGATAGTGAAAGTGATCCACCGAAATAATCCCCATCAAACGAATTCGGGGACATGATACGGCCCTGTTCAACCCATTCAGCGCCATCGAAGACATAGATGATAACAAACCCGGGAGATAGTAATGCCGGAACGATGGAAGGATCGGCGGACACGGCCAAAGCTAAGGTAAGACCATCACCGGAAAATGCAAACATACCGGTTAACGTATCGTTGTCAGTAATATGCTGCTCACCATCCCATCGTGCCTCCTGACGCCACCCGGAACCGTCATCGCGAAACAGATAGATATCCTTCCGACCTTTTACAGCGAGCCTGTCACCCCTGCCCGAGAGCGAGACGGAGAGACCGAGTTGATCATTCCCTTGTGCACTGTTACGCAGTTTGAGATCGGCCCGTTCACTCCAACCTTCTTCATCATAGGAAAACAGGTAGACGGCCCCTGTGTTCTCCAGCATATTGTCACCTTGATCGCCATTGAGCCCGGATGCACTGGAATCCTCATAAGGCGCACCCACAGCAAGAAGCGCCCCATCACGCGAAAGCGAAACCGACATGCCAAATACATCGCCCGCATCAGCATTGGAGGACTTGATATAGCTACCCAAACCCCATCCAGTGTCTTGCTGGGTGAACACAAACACAGCTCCTGAGCCTTCAGACAACGCGGTAGACTCAATGGGTATGCCGTTGACACCGCGTGCATACACATCATCGGTACCATGTCCCACCGCCATAACAGCACCGTTTCCCGACATAGCAATCGCATGTCCAAAACAGCGTTCTCGGTACAGTTCCTCAGAACAGTCGGAAAAAGAGCCGTGATAGATGGGCTCATAGGTGATACGCAAGCTACCGATCGCACTGATCATGAGATCGGATATACCCAACGGATCCGAGTCGACGCATGAGTCATCGCTATCGCAGGCCTCGACCAAATAGCGGGCGTTCGGCCAGTCGGTCAAATGAACCGCGATGACCTCATCCACGCTCGTGGTGGTGATGTCACCACCCACGGGGCTGTAACCGGAGTTGCCATCGGGGTTTTTCAGTAGCCGGTAGTGATCGGCCCCCACATCATCCCATGAAAACCGCAGTCGCTTGGGTCCCACGACACTGACTGATGGTGAAACCGGAAGCAATGCTGACAACATCTGAACATCGCTTTGCTCCCCATCGTCCTGATTACACGAGATAAGCGAAAGTGACAGCAGGAAAATACCAAGAGAGGCGACGGATTTTAAGATCATTTCCATGTCCACATCTCCATGCCAGACATCTTGTCCATCCAAAAATATAGCACTCAAACCTGCAACTGCCAGATGAATTGTGAATACCTGTGAAGCGGTAATATTCCCTGTTTCGGCACACCTCCTGCAGATAGAGCCGTCAGAGTATGAACGGCTTCGGCTGAACATGGCATATTTAGCTGCCGGGTTAATATTTTTCCGATAGCTTTCATACACTTTGCTCAGCGGCCCAAAACTGATAGCGTAGCCGCTGCTGTCATATTCCAGACAGGCTTTAACATGGCCACATGAAACACATGCAATGACCACCACCCTCATCCTGATCATTGGCGCGGCACTGGTTTGGGCTATCTATCTCTACAACCGACTGGTACGCGACCGCAACCGGGTTCTGGCCGCCTGGAGTGACATCGACGTACAGCTCAAGCGTCGTCACGATCTGATTCCGAAACCAGTTTCTATCTGTCGGTATGGCGACGTGTCGGCCGTGATCCGCAATCCGGAGTGATCATCCCGCAATACGATCCACCCGCTGGCTTTTCACCCGGCGCCGCCCGCTACATCTCTCGAATGGGCCATGACCACAAGACCTTCGCCACCGCCCTGGTGAGTCTGGCGGTCAAGGGGTATCTCACCCTGTCACAAGAGGGTTCCACCTATACGGCACGACGCACCGAACAACCGATCGGGAATAATCTCGGTCCGGGAGAAAAGGCGCTGCTCAAATCCCTGTTCAAAGGCCTGAAAACACAGACGGTCCCATTCAAACAAAAGAACCATGCCCGCATCAAGGCCTCCATCGATGCAAACCGGGCTGCGCTCAAGAATAATTATGACAAGGTCTATTTCATGACCAACAGCCTTTGGCTGATACCCGGCATTCTGATCACCTTAGCCGTGCTGATGGTCAGCCTCCTTTTACTCCCGGGCGAGGATGCCGCGACGGCAATCTTCATGACCGTCTGGCTCTCGGGCTGGTCGGTCGCCGTGCTCTTCCTGGGGCGCACGGCCTATGATGCCTGGCGCAACGCCGACAGCGTGCGGAGCTATGGCTCGGCCATCGGCTCCAGCCTGTTCGCCCTGCCGTTCTGCATAGGCGAACTGGTCGGCATTGGGGTTCTCGCCTCCGTGACCTCGTTCACCATGCTGGCGCTGATCCTGTCACTCATCGCGGTGAATGTTCTGTTTTACCAATGGCTCAAGGCGCCGACCCTCGCCGGTCGGGCGGTACTCGACAAACTCGAGGGACTCAAGCTGTACATGGAGGTTGCAGAAAAGGACCTGCTTCAGTTCAAACACCCACCGAACAAGACCCCGGAACTGTTCGAGCGGCTGTTTCCTTACGCCCTGGCCCTGGACGTGGAACAACCCTGGGCAGACCGTTTCAGCGCAGTATTCGCCGAACTGGAACAGAAACAACAGACCTATACCCCCGTCTGGTACCACGGTAGCCGTTTTAACGGTCAGGGACTCAGCGGTTTCGCCTCCGGCCTGGGAGGCTCATTGAGCAGCGCCATTGCCGCCTCGTCCACCGCCCCTGGCTCCAGTTCAGGCAGCAGTTCTGGTGGTGGTGGCGGTTCATCGGGAGGCGGTGGCGGCGGTGGGGGCGGCGGGGGCTGGTAACCAGAACGTGCCCATTCACTCCCCTCGGGAATCTTTCACATCGTTATGTGAATTTTTAACACACACAAGACGCAATACTACCTATGTAGATTCATCATTCATTCAACTCAAGGAATATTGTGATGAATACGAAAACGCAATCAAGCATGACACTATCAATGCTGGCGTTGACCTGCAGCCTGTCGGCTCAGGCAGCACCGCCCTACAGTCCTGACCTCATAACCAATGGCAATCGCTGGGAGACCACAGGTTACCTGGATAACAGCCAGACCCACTTTCAAGGCAATACTCAAGGCATATGCTTTTTCGCGGATGGAATCTCTGGAACGCATCAGCGCTATCGCTGGGTTTCCGACACCTTTCCCGGCTCGGTGCATCGCATGATGCGTTATCGATGGTATCTTATCGCCTAGTGACTGATATAATGTTACCTGATTAACCATGATTCTCAACTTATGTAATAAGAATAACTTTGTCTTCTATTTCTTTTATGACATCGTCCTCATTTAACTCAGGCAAATACTTAGAAAGAGGCAAGTCGAGATAATTTTTTGCCTCCTATCTCGATTAAGTCTTCACCTAACATTTTTCTCGCGTTGACTTCAGATAAAAGTTATATTGCTTGAAGGTTTCGATCATCTCCCGATCCGCGCTCACTCCCAGCGAACGCAAGTTGCCTTGAACCCTGGCAGTGTCGGCTTGCGCAAGCAGTTCTTGACGCAGGTTTTCCGCTTACTTGAGGCTAATACCGGAACAGGCGAATTCCCCCTCGTTTAAAGCGCCACGACACCGGTTTTCGCCAGAGGCAGCGCATCGACCAGGTCATCAGCCAAATGGGTGCTCTTCCGCCCAAACGCGCAGAATCCCCCGCCCAGAGCGGTGTTTACGCCCATGCGCTGAAGTCCTGCCGTGAAACCCTGATCCCAGGTGCCGTCGCTGAAGGCGGTGGTTCCCCCCTTATCCCAGGGCACCCCCTATGGCGCCGTTAATTCGAGCACAGTCACCGTTTAGTCGCTGCAGTGATACCAAACAGCGACTATCCCGATATCTCACAGTGTCTCGGCTAAAGAATTATTTCAGTTGATTTTGGTATTAATGGTGAATAGATCCATCTTTCAATTCAAGATCTAGTGGCAACGCAAGCAGGTCATCCGGTATTGGGATGACTTTAGGTTCAGTCCAGGTATAACAGTCGAATGCTGAAAATGAGATACTATAAGGCACAGATGAACCATACATTCGAACCTGGTACTCTAAATTAGTCAAATCCTTTACAACCGACCACGCGGTGTAATCACTTTGTCCGCCAAAGCGACATACGCCATATGGAATATCAACACAATTTAATAGGTGCCAGGCAAGGATTTTTGAATCTCGGGCAGTCTTTAATCCGTATCCACTGGTGGTATCCGTAGCAAATTCTTTCCAGATCGCTATTTTGGTAAATCGAGCCGGCGGCGTGGGATCTCCGGGCGTCCCGATAAGGCCGTAACCATTTCCCGGGTAGGGAGTTGTTGCTGGATTGTTTGGTTGAATGCGCTGCCCGTTATTTTCAATGGTCTTTTCCATTAATGTGACTTGCGTCGGATATCCGGGTGCATTTGTCAATACATTAACGGGATTGTCATAAATGCTGGGGGTTCCATCGTCATTCGTGTATTCAATGACGATTTGCTTGCCGCATTTATCCATGACTGCAAAATGAAGTGGCAGCATATTGAGCTCTTGCAACATACCATTTTCCCAAAGCACTACACTGCCTGCTTTAATTTGCTCTCTAACTTCATCAACACTTGCACAACATCCCAAGACCCAATTATTAAACATCGCAACAAAAACCGATTTTACTCCTAATTCCGGTCGCGTCCTGTAATTTGAATCCGGCATCCAGAGACTGCCACAAGCAAGACCCTGGTCGTTCATTCCATCGGTTAAAATCGTTTTCGCATCAGGAAATATTGGATCCACATTCTTATGGGGACCTGCGTTCATACCGATTACATTGTATTTGAAGGTCGCTCGATCTTCTCCTTCCACAACGGCAAAGAGTTGTTCCCCTTTGGGCAGTAATACAATTTGAGACTCATCGATCCCCCATTTGCCAAACTCCATACTTCGTCCATTGATATAACTTCCATCACCTGCGTTCAAAATAAAATTTGTACACATTTGTCAGATCCCATTTTCGATAAGGTAACCCTTTGGAAGTTATGCGGAAGATCTTGGGTAATGAAATGTCCCAGTCCATTCCATAATTGCCATCTCCTCTACCGGAGCTGAAGTTGCGGGAATGCTCGGGCGTGAAATCACTACGAAGAATGGCATTAACGGGCAAGCATAATGTCGGCCCCCATAAAATGCGTTGGCGACGAACTATTCCCCAATACCGTCTATCGCGCTGTCACCCTTTAGCAGGACAAGTTGTTGAGCATCGTTTTTTTGCATGATTTGTATTTATACATCAAATGTGTAATTAGCCTCAGTATAGAAATCATTAGCTGGATTTTCTACGGCGTCATGAAAGGTATAAATTACACACTTTTAATGGAAATAGTGCGGCGAAAGGATTTGTCTGCAATCGCAGATTGGTCCTCATGGGTCTGAGGTTTAGTGCCTAGACTATATCAGCAACTGCTGACAGGCCGACATCCCTGGACTTCGTCGATACCCAAGATGTTGACAAGCCTGCTTGAGAGCGAAAGCCGTACCGGCCAGCCCTTTGAAACGACTTTCAAAACTCTTCGTTAGGTAACGCCATTGTTGCGGGTCGATTTACAGGCGCTCCAGGATCGGGGGGATTTCTTAAGCTATGTAGCCCCGTTTGTCCTCTCGAAGGATACGACCGGTCCAATCAACCAGTTCGAGATAATCCGTGAGCTTGAAGGGCAGACCCTTGGGCATCTCTTTACGGGGGTTCCCTACAAACGGCAGCAAGTGCACAGGTTGGTCCGCATCCTTTTGGGTTTGATTCCCTTCTCCGCTGTAGATTTCTGTAAAAGGTTGAAAGATTTGCCTGCCTGGTACAACAGTTAGTTTGCGTATTCAGGCAACGCTTTTCCTGGCTGAATGTTGTTGAAGGTTGGTTTGCACAACTTGAACGACGGGCTTTATATCGTAAAATCTTCACCAGCGTGCGGAGCTCGAGACCGCATTGATGGATTTCATCAAGGCTCACAATCGTGAGCCGTGGCTTGATAAACCACTTTAAGTGGACTTAAAGAAGCCAAGACCATCTTGGCTTCCGCAGATCGAGCTGAAAGTCGATTACCTAATTATTCAAGCGATCCACTAGCATGGATAGGGGGAGTAGTCACCCACCGCCTTTTATTCATTGATGACTTCTTCCCAGGTAATAGGAATGAGTTGCATTGGCCATTCAGTAACTTCCTCGAGTCCGACCATGGCCTTGATGACGGAACCGAGCCTCCCCCCGTCATTTCCCGGAAAAAGAAGAGAAGGCGTAGGGGGGATGGCGTTAATGCTCAGGATTTTAGAACGGTCATCTTTATTGAGCGTATCATTCTCTCCACCCAGTTTCCCAAACATCGCAGCGCCATTGGTCATGTTGATGGCGTAAAATCGTGATACGCCGGATGCACCCTGAGATTCACATGGGTCCTGGCTATCAGGACGGGTGGCGCTGTAGGTGGTGAAAAGTACTGCATAATTGTACAGAACAGCCCGGGAAAAGGTTTTCTCCGCCCCATTCTCAAGGGCAATGCGCCAGCCCGGCATCGTATTCATGCTGTTGGCTGCGGTGCTCCGTTGGTCCGCATCTCCATCCTGGACCAGATTGTCTGTTGCGTCATACAAGTCGTCGAAAGCTACGGCAGTGTATGTTTCTGGTCTAGCCCAGACGTTACGATCCTTGATCATGAAGAAGTTGTCTGTAACTGCCGTCTCCAGGGGTAACGTGTGATTGCCGCTGCCGATCAATATGGCGAAATATTGAATGCCATTACGATTGTAGTAACCGATTTCCGGAGTGTTGAAAAAGCGCCGGAAGGTACTTTCCGTGTCTCCCGACATATCCGCGATCACTCCGCCCGATAGCGAACCCTCATTGGTTTCCGGAATGTCGATTCGGATAATCTGTCCGCCTACATCAGCGGCATAGATGCGATCCAAGATGCCGTTTCGGTTGATGTCGAAGGGCAACACATCCGATGCGATGGCGTAATTCATACCATCAACATTCGGTGTCGTATTGGAAATTTTTTGTACCAGAGCACCGGTAGTGGCATTCACAATGAAGATGACGTTGCCTTCGTCATCATTGGATCGTATTGTGGCTTCGTCCTTGTCGGTATCGTAGCCACCGCCAAACACCAGCACATTGACGAGGCCACTGTTGTGGTACACCTTTGTCAGAAGAGGTTTTGACCAGGTTTGCCCCAGACCATCAAAGACATCGCCGCTATTGGATCAATTTCGGTTGGGCTCTGCTGGTGATATTTAACAGATAGTAGCTTTTTCCACCGCGACGCATTCCAAAAATCAAATATTTTTGGTTGCCGATACTGTAGGTGGTCATGGGGCCGTCGATGCCGTAATAGGGTATTTCAGATTCGTTATTGTTTTTGATCGTGATGATGTTGTGAAGCAGCTCACTTGGCATATAGGCCCACAACTCCTTGCCAGTCTGCTCATCGATCGCCTCGAGCACGCCTTCCGTTGTGGGAAGATAGATGACATCCCCATCGGCATAGTCTACAACAGCGGGCCGGGTGTGCAGCGGCGCACCCATGACGCCTTCATGAGACTCTTCGGGTTGCTCGCCGTCAGCGGGGGTGGGGGCGGTCCAGTCCCAGGTAATCCAGTTGATCAGGTCATCCCGGGTGTCAATGTCGTCTTCCGCCAGACTCAACATCTCGGGAGTGATATTGGTTGTGTTGACGCGATTTCCACTGTCCGACAGTGTCGTGTTGTCACCACCCAGATCGGTGTAGAGTTTCCTAATGGGATCATCTTGACCCTTATGCATATGCGCGGCTGCGCCATTGATCAAAGGTTCCGCGTTGTCCGAGGTGCTACTCCAGTTGTCTTGAACGTCTTGGAACTCATAGTTTTCATTGATGACTGAGGTGCCGCCGTGACCGGTGATGGAAATCGAAGTGGAGTCTCCGGAGGTCACTGTCGCTATGTTGAAACTTTTCAGATTACCCTTCCAAAAAGTTGCATTGTCCGGTACGAACAGGGGAATATAGATTTTGTCGCCGCTGACCGCGGCATTGTCCTGATTGAATGGGATGACAGGCGCGGTGTAGGCGTATTTGACAGAAGTCTTAGCGTTGTTCAAACGATCTTTGAATGCCTTTGCAAGGGTTTCTGCCGTGTCGGCCGAGTAGTAGTCGCCGCCACCTTGTTTGGCAACGGTTGTCA
>JARRNW010000104.1:0-9032 GCA_037384565.1 Candidatus Thiodiazotropha sp. | reverse complement strand
GATACCCGCCATCTGGATGAGTGCAGCGGCATATTTCGGATTCGCTGTGAGGGCACGCCGATAATAGCCTTCCGCCGCCTCGATCTTGCCTTGCCGTTCGGTGCACAAACCCGCATTGGTCAAGGCCACCCAGGGCGTGGGATAGAGCGGGTTGGACAGGGCCTGTTCAAAATCCTGATTAGCGGCCTCGAAACGACCTCGGCGACAGTTATAGCTGCCGCGGGCATTACGAATAAACGGGTCTTTAGCATCCAGAGCCACCGCACGATCGTAGTGTTTACCGGCTAGTTCGCCCTCTCCAAGCTTTTCGAAAAGGATAGCGATCACATTGTGCGCATCGGCATAGCTGTCATCGACCTCGATGGCCTTCTTGAGTTTTTTCAAGGCGACCGCATTCCGGTTGTCCCGCATGTAGGCCATGCCCATTTCCACATAGATCTTCGCCGGGCTGTTTTTCTTTTCAGCCCCAAGGCTGCCGGTCGCGTCGGACGTCCCACCCTGGGTGGCACACGCCGACAACACGACAGATAATACAAGCCCAACGAATCCCCGCCATCCAATTCGTAATTTCATGAAACACCCTGTTTGAGAGGTACTGCCACAGATGACCGCAGCTGTCGACTGCTGCGATCCCTGACCTTGCCCACCAGTTGTCCGCAGGCCGCATCGATATCATCCCCCCGGGTTTTGCGTGTCGTGGCGATGATTCCGGAGCGTTTCAGACGCATACGGAAGGCCTCGACCCGCTCCAGGGGAGAGGCACGATAATCGGTGCCGGGAAAGGGGTTGAAGGGGATCAGGTTGACCTTGGAAGGGGTCCCCTCCAGCAGGCGAATCAGGGCCTTGGCATGTTGAAGACTGTCATTGATACCATCCAACATCACGTATTCCCAGGTCACCTTGCGGCGTTTGTCGCCCGCTACGAATTCCCGGCATGCGGGGATCAGTTCTTCCAGGGGATACTTGCGGTTGATCGGCACCAGCAGGTCCCGCAAGGCATTGTCCGGGGCATGCAGGGATACCGCGAGACTGATGTCGCAGACCTCCCGCAGACGTTTCAGCGCGGGCACAATTCCCGAGGTACTCACGGTGACCCGATACTTGGAGACCATGTAGGCGAAATCATCCTGCATGATATCCATCGCGGTGATCACGGCCTCGAGGTTGGCCAGCGGCTCACCCATGCCCATCATCACGATGTTGCTGGGGGCCTGCCCCAGTTCACGGCTCGCCACCCAGACCTGACCGATGATCTCGGCCACGCTGAGGTTGCGGTTGAAACCCTGTTGGGCGGTGGAGCAGAAGGCGCAGTCAAGGGCGCAGCCGACCTGGGAGGAGACACACAGGGTGTTGCGCCCGTCATCGGGAATCAGCACGGTCTCGATGCGCTGTCCGTCCTGCAGTTCAAGCAGCCATTTGCGGGTACCGTCCCGGGCCGGTTGTTCCAATACCCGTTCGGGCAGTCGGATCTCCGCGATGGATATCAGCTGTTCACGCAGGCGTTTGGAGATATCCGTCATCGCCTCGAACTCGGTTACCCCGTGTTTGTGTATCCATTTGAATACATTACGCCCATGGAAGGCCTTGGAACCCAGTTCCACGAACAGAGTCTCGATCGCCTTGCGGTCGAGATCCAGGAGATTGATCTTTGGTGTCTTGTCACTCAAGAGCGGTGCTACGCAGTTCAGATGGCTTGGAAAAAATACATAAAATAACAGTATCTTAGTTTAGACCTGACGACACTTGCTGGCAATCCGTCGACACTCGGCACCGGGCCCGAGCACTTATATTAACCGTTTCACCAGATTGACGTCAGGCAGTTGTTCAACTTTTGACAAGAGCCGGCTCAGTTGTTTCATGTCATTCACCTCCACTGTGAAGCGCATGGTCGCGGTATCCGTGCGGCGATCGCTGTTGGTGTTGACACCGATGACATCGATATCCTCATTAGTGAGGATTCCGGAGATGTCCCTAAGCAGGCCTTTGCGGTCGTGGGCTACCACCATGAAATCGACCGCATACTGGCTCTTCGCCTGCTCATCGCCCCAGTGCACCTCGATCAAGCGCTCCCGCTCATCACCCTTCAGGGAACGGATGTTGGGACAGTCCTTGCGATGAATGGTGACCCCCCGTCCCCGGGTCACATAACCGGTAATCGCGTCATAGGGTACGGGTTTACAGCAACGGGCGATACTGGTCAGAAGATCGTCCACGCCATCGACCACCACCTCACCCTTTCCGGACGGTAGAGCGTGGGGAGTCACAGGCACCGGCTTGGAACGGGGCGCCGGTTTCTCCCGCTGACCGAATCCGGCGACCTGGATGGGTGAGAGGTCGCCTCGTCCTATCGCGGCGTAGACATCATCCGCATGCTGCAGATTGTATTTCGCCGCCACCTTCTCCAGATTCGGTTTTTCCGTAATCGACAGGCGGGTCATCTCCTTTTCCAGAGCACTGCGACCCAGCTCCACATGGTGTTCGAAATCGAGCTGCTTGAACCACTGCTTGACCCGGTTGCGCGCCTTGGAGCTGTGCAGATAGCCGAGATGGGGATTGATCCAGTCCCGGCTCGGGGTGCCGTTCTTCGCGGTGAGGATCTCGATGGTCTCGCCACTGCGCAATGCCCGGTTGAGTTGCACGATATGCCCGTCGACCCGGGCACCCCGGCAGTGGTGCCCAATGTCGGTATGGATGGCGTAGGCGAAATCCAGGGGGGTGGAACCCTTGGGCAGTTCCACCACTTTGCCCATGGGAGTCAACACATAGATGCGAGTGGCCTCCATGTCCTGCTCGAACAGGTCCTGCAGGTCGCTGGCATTCTCGCCCACATCCTTCTTTTCCAGCCATTGGCGCATCCATACGATACGCCGCTCGAAATCCACATCCTGCTTGGCATTTTCCTTGTAGCGCCAGTGCGCCGCCACCCCCAGTTCGCTGTGGTAGTGCATCTCCCGGGTACGAATTTGCACCTCCAGGGTCTTGTCCTCGGGACCGATGACCGCGGTATGGATCGAACGGTAGAAATTCGCTTTCGGGGTGGCAATGTAATCGTCGAATTCACCCGGAATGTGCTTCCAGAGTCCATGCACCACGCCCAGTGCGGCGTAACACTGCGCGATGTCATCGACCAGCACCCGCACTGCCCTGAGGTCAAAGATCTGTTCGATATCCACGGCCTTGCGCTGCATTTTGCGCCAGATACTGTAGATGTGTTTCGGGCGTCCACTGATCTCAGCCTGCACGCCCGCCGCCGCGAACTTCTCATGCAGCAACGCGATCACCTCATGGATAAACTGCTCCCGGTCGGCGCGTCGCCCGTCGAGTTGGCTGGCGATGCGTTTGTAGTCATCCGGATGCAGGAATCGCAGCGCCAGATCCTCCAGTTCCCACTTGATCTGCCAGATGCCCAGTCGATTGGCCAGAGGGGCATAGATGTCCTGGGTCTCCTTGGCCAGGCGATGACGCAGTTCGGGGGTAAGGGTGCGTGCCGTGCGCATCAGATGAAGCTGTTCGGCCACCACCACCAGGATGACACGGACATCTTCAGCGATCCCCAACAGCAGGCGTCTGAGATTCTCCGCGTGCTCTTGTTCGTCTTCCGGCGAGACCTCTGTAGAGATATCCGTCAACGTATTGATGCGTCCCAGGTCTTCAACCATGCGGGTGGTGTTGTCACCCAGTTTGCGCTTGAGTTTTACCGCATCGGTGGTGGGATCCTGGAGCACGCCCAGGAGCAACGCGGCGGCCACGGTCTCGCGATCCATACGCAGGTTGGCAAGGATCTCCGCCACACTCAGGGCATGGCGCAACTGACACTCACCATTGAGTGCCTGTCGCCCCGGGGTGGCCCCGAGGGCGAATTCCGAGGCAAGTTTCAGATACCCGCGATCCTCTGACGTGAACTCATCCGGCAATCGGGTGAGCCACTTATCCAGGACGGCCGCATCGATCGTATCGCCGTCCGGTAACGAGGTGGTGGTGGTAACCATTGTCAGACGAAGCGGATAACTTCAGTCCAGGACGTGACTGACCAGGCCGTCGGCCAGTTTTGGTTCGAACCATGTGGATTTCGGGGGCATGACTTCACCGGCATCGGCCACTGCCATCAAATCTTCCATTCCGGTGGGAAACAGGGAGAAGGCCACGGTCATCTCCCCGGAATCCACGCGCTTTTCCAATCCCCCCAGGCCGCGGATACCCCCCACAAAGTCGATGCGTGCATCCCGCCTCGGATCGCTGATACCCAGAATTGGTTCAATCAGGTGATCGGCCAGCAGACTTACGTCCAGACGGGCGACCGGATCGTCGGCTGGTATCTTATCCCCGGCCAGGCGCAACCGGTACCACTGCCCGTCCAGGTACATGCCAAACTCCGCCGGTTGGGCGGGTTTGACCGGCTCATCCCGGGTCTCGACCTGAAACTCAGCGGTCACTCTGTCCAGGAATGTCTGCTTGTCCAAGCCATTGAGGTCCTTGACCACCCGGTTGTAGTCAAGGATCTGCATCTGGTTGTGGGGAAAGATCACGCTCAGAAAATAGTTGTAGGATTCGCCCCCGGTATGCTCGGGATTGGCCCCCTTGCGCGCTGCACCGACCCGGGAGCCAGCCGCGGAACGGTGATGGCCGTCCGCCACATAGAGTGCCGACATGGCGTCGAAGGCGTCGGTCAAGCGTTGTACCGCCTGGGGGTCATCCAACACCCAGATCTCGTGACGCACACCTTCCGCGGCGGTCACATCCATATCCGGGGCACCACGGGTTGCCGCTTTGAGTTGCTCATCCACATCCGGAGTACTCGGATAGACGAGGAACACCGGACCGGTCTGGGCATTCAGGGCATCGATCTGGCGTACCCGGTCATCCTCCTTGGCGGGACGGGTGAATTCGTGCTTTTTGATCCGGCCCTGATCATAGGCCTCCACCGAGGCGGCAGCCACCAGACCGGTCTGTTGGTGCTGCCCCATGGTCAGCCGATAGACGTAGTAACAGGGACGGCTGTCACGGACCAGAACACCCTCCTGCTCCATTCTGGCCAGATTCTCCGCGGCCTTGGCATAGACCTCCGGCGCATAGGGATCGGTCCCTGGGGAGAGGTCGATTTCCGCCCGGGAGATATGCAGAAAACTCCAGGGCCGTCCTTCCGCCATCTCCCGAGCTTCCGCCTCGTTCATCACATCGTAAGGTGGCGCGGCCACATCGGCGGCACGTCCCTCAGCGGGTCTCAATCCGGGAAAGGCTCTGATCAAAGGCATTAAAAAATCCTCATTGGGTCGGTAGGGTGACTCGTTCCACTGCGCACATTGGGTAAAAAAACCTGAAAAAATGCGAGGTTTGTCAAATATTTCCGCAACAAACTTGCCGGGCATTACCCGGCGCTTCAAAATCGCTACTGGCTACGCAACATATCGGTATCTACCGGCCCGGATTATAACGGGTGGTGTGATTCTGAAAGATTGCGGAATCGGTTTGCGAGGGTGGATTGTTTCAAATGTGCCACCCGGTAATCAAGCGACCTCCTCCGTGTAAGAAAAATCCTACTTGAAAATGAGAACAAACCTGCATCTTATCCAAGGTTATTACCTTAGACTTTTCCTGTCGCAAAGACGGAGGCCAGGGACGACGCACAGGGACAGGGAGGTGTAGGACTGATACCATTTGCCAACCAATCAGTGCGACACAAGATCCTGGTGCCCACGGAACGGGTACCGGGATTTTTTTCGTCTGTCATACCGCTCAATCGGTGCAATCCGTCTCAATCGGATGGATCCGATAATTCGACCGGCCAGAGGTGTTGGAGAGCGCTGTCGAATGAATCCCAAAGTTCCTGATAGGTTTTTCCCGCTACCGGATGACGTTCATTACCAGCCACATTGGCCAATGGCAGGAGCACAAAGGCATATTTCAGTATCTCACCCCGGGGCAGTTTCAAGGTTTCGCTGTCGATGATCTGATCAGCGTAGGTTAGCAAGTCGATATCCAGGGTTCGCGAGTTGAAACCCTTGGCATCCCGTTTTCGCCCGTGCAGCGCCTCGATCTCTCGCAACCGCTTCATCAGGGCCTGAGGTCCCAGAGTGGTTCTCAACCCCACCACCAGATTGAGAAAATTGTCACCACGAAAACCTACCGCCTCACTCTCGTAAACAGGAGAGATGATCAGCTTGCCGAATTCGTCATCGAGTTCTTTCAAGGCCCGGGGAATATGGCTACGGGGCTCGATATTACTACCCAGGCTCAACCAGACCCGGACGGCACCGGGTTCAGTCACGTTGCCCCCGCTCGATGGTCACTCCCACATCACGGGCAGCACTGACCGCCCCGACCTTGTTCAGGGTCAGGCGCACCCAGGGCACCTGAAATTCCTCCCGCACAATGGCGGCACAACGCTCGGCCAGGGTCTCCACGAGTTGAAACGTACTGGCCCTGACGAATTCCTCAAGGCGCTTGCTGACCGCTTTGTAGTCCAGTGTGTCCTCGATGGCGTCGCTGCGGGCCGCCTTCGCGATATCCGCCCCCATCTCCAGATCGAACACCACAGTTTGTCGGATCTCGCGCTCCCAGTCGTAGATGCCAATCACCGTATCGATGCGCAAGTCACGTATGAAAACAATATCCATTGCACTGAAGCCCATTGCGGAAAACACCACATGGTAATTGAGTGAGAACAAGATTGCATCCCGCGCCAAACCGCATCCCTGAAACGGAGTATCTACAACCCATCGAACCCGATTGACGCTTACTCAAGCTGTCATCCCGGTGTATGCCGGGATGCTTGACCTTTCCCTGGCCCATGGAGTCCAATTGCGCCATGATAACTCACATCCTACTCATAACCGGCGCCTACCTGACCGGATCGATCTCGAGTGCCATCATCGTCTGTCGCCTGATGGGTCTACCGGATCCTCGGAGCCAGGGCTCCAACAATCCCGGAGCAACCAATGTATTGCGCATCGGGGGTAAAAAAGCCGCGGCCATCACCCTCTTTGGCGACATGATCAAGGGGCTGCTGCCGATGCTGGTTGCTCACTTTCTGAATGCACCGGCAGAGATCCTGGCCCTGACCGGCATGGGGGCATTTCTCGGTCATCTGTATCCGCTGTTTTTCGGCTTTCGCGGCGGTAAAGGCGTGGCTACCGCATTTGGAGTACAGTTTGGACTCCATTGGGGAGTCGGTGTGGCGGTCGGCCTGGTTTGGCTGTTCATGGCCAAAGTCGCCAAAATCTCATCCCTGTCCGCCCTGGTCTCGATGGCGCTGGCCCCACTGTTCATCTGGCTGATCTGGCCTGACCCCGCGTTGGTCGGGATGCAGATCGTGATGAGTCTGCTACTGTTCTGGCGTCACCGCTCCAACATCGAAAACCTGTTGAAAGGCGCCGAAGGCAAGATATCGGATTCCGAGCCACCCTCTAACTAACCTAAAAAGAGAACCTAAGCGGCGTTTTGATGCCTTGCTGCAGGCAGGCACGCTTCGGCTGAACATGGCATATTTAGGTGACAGGCTAATAAGAGACATCACTCACTACGCTTAGCTACAGGACCTACGAATGATCGAATACGACCACCAGATCACCTGCATCGATACCCAGTATCAGCGCCCGGGCCTTGCCGCCTGCTATCTCGTGCGTAGCGGTGATGAGGCTGCGTTCATCGATACCGGCACCAGCCACAGCGTGCCGCATCTGCTGTCGGTTCTGGAGACCAAGGGCATCGACCGCTCCCAGGTCCGCTATGTGATTCCAACCCATGTACACCTGGACCATGCCGGTGGCGTGGGCAAACTGATGGAGGCATGTCCGGAGGCATCACTGCTCATTCACCCTTATGGGGCGCGTCACATGATCGACCCGTCAAAACTGACCGCCGGCGCGACCGCGGTCTACGGCGCCGAGGCCTTCGAGGCGCTTTTCGGGACCCTGGTACCGGTGCCCGAAACCCGGGTGATCGAGGTGCCGGACGGCATGCGCATTACTCTGGGAGAGCGGGAATTGCTGTGCCTGGACACACCCGGTCATGCCCGGCATCACATCTGTATCTACGACGCGCTCAGCGGCGGGATCTTCAGCGGTGACACCTTCGGTCTCTCATACCGGGAATTCGATACGCAACAGGGCGCCTATCTGCTCCCCACCACGACGCCAATTCAATTCGATCCCGACGCCTGGTACCTGACCCTGGACCGGCTTTTGGAATTAGCCCCTGAACGCTTCTTCCTGACCCACTATGGGGAGGTGACTGAGGTCACGCGGCTCGCGCATCTGCTGCGCAGTTCACTGCACGCATTCGTAGAGATGGCCCGCGAGACGCAGGCCGCACCCGGTGCGCAACGGGTGACCGCCTTGCAACAGCGGCTACTGGGTTGGGTTCAGGAACGTCTGAAGGCACACGGCAGCACCCTCACTGACGAGGTCATCGCCAATCTGCTGGCCATGGATCTCGACCTGGACGCACAGGGACTCGATGTCTGGCTCAGCAAACAGGAGCAAGAATGACCAACCAAAAGATGATAATTTTTTCAAGCCAGTGACATTCGGGCTCAGCAGGGAAGTGAGCCACTCTGGTCCCAGGCGTAGGTGCAATCCAGACGGCATAGGACGTAGACCATGCCCTGTTCGCCTTCACCGATCATCATGGACAGGGGACTGGCTTGATTGAACATCCGGCTGCGGCGGCGTAACCAGCGCTTGCCCATCCCGGGATTGGTGGGATAGGTGGTGCGCAGGGCCTCATTGATACGCACCAGATACTCGACGCGTTTACGAACTTCAGGACTATCCGGCAGGACCTTGTCGTAGCGATATTGGGCCATGTGGCGAGCCTTCCCAGGTAGATCAAGCAACGTGCGCATCTCCTCGGATTGCAGTCCCCAGCTCTCCAGCAGGTTCATCACGCCTCGTGTTATCGCCAGGCGTTCCTCCCTGTTTCCCATACTCGAATCCCGGGTCGTTTCGGTCATACGCTCAACCATCCGTCTTAATACTTGTTTCGTTTTAAGTTTGCCCTATCGGGAGTCTATCACGATTCATTACGCTATAACC
>JARRNW010000103.1:9119-12508 GCA_037384565.1 Candidatus Thiodiazotropha sp. | reverse complement strand
GGAATGCGCTGCAGCGCTTCACGCACCTGATCGATAATCACTTTGGAGGAGCGTTCCCGACTGCCTTCCCAGGAGAATTGCAGACTCACCAAAGGAGAGACCCAGCGCTCGATGAACCCCTCGGGTTTCTGTTTTTTCAGGTCCACGATCAATTGAATGTAACGACTGCCCACCTTCACCCGGTGAAAGTCGATGAACATCACCCCTACATTGGTCAGTAAGGTATCCAACTCATCCTCGCCCAACGTCTGCATCAGAGTGTCTTCCAGCTTGTCCGCCAGGCGCGAGGCATCTTCGATGCTGTAGGTACTGGGCGCCTCGATGTTGACGAAAAACTGCCCCACGTCCACATGCCCGAACAACAGAAAGGGGATACGGGTGGCCGCATAGGCCAGGGAGACCGCAAGCACCCCGATGCTCAACAGGGCCACCGGATAGCGGTAGTCGAGACAGAAACGCAGAAACCGGGTATAGCGCCGATTCAGGGCCGACCAGTCGATGCGCCCCGGTTCGCGCGCCTGGGTGGGGCGCAGCAGTTCCTTGGCGTGAGAGGGCAGCACGCCAAAGGCTTCCAGCAGGGAACCCAGCAGTGCGGCACTGACCACCACAGGGATCACAGAAATAAAGGCGCCCATGGTCCCGCCAATAGCGAACATGGGCATGAAGGCCGCCACCGTGGTGGAGGTCGAAGCAACCACCGGCCAATAGACCTCTTTGGTGCCCAGCACCGCCGCATCCCCGGGACTCTCACCCAACTCCAGATGCCGATAGATATTTTCATTGACGATGATGGCGTCATCAACGATCAGACCCAGGGCGATCAGAAAGGCGAACAGGGAAACCATGTTGATGCTGTACCCCAGCAGGTAAAGCACCACGATGGCGATCAGGAAGGAGACCGGAATACCCATGGCGGTGATCAGCGCAATACGAAAATTGAGCATGAAATAGAGTGACAGCAGAACCAGGACCAGGCCGACGATACCCGACGACTTGACCGTTTCGAGTCGGTTTTTCACATACACGGAGAGATCGCTGAACAGTCCCAACCGCACGCCAGCGGGCAGACTCTGCTGACGTTGTTGTACATACTCCCTGACCAGCCGGGCGACTTCGATGGTACTGGCCTGACTGGTTTTGTTGAGGGTCAGGTTCACCGATGGCTGACCGTTAAACCGCCCCAGGGTCTGCGCCTCTTCGAATCGCAGTTGCACATCCGCGAGTTCTCCCAGATGTAACTGGCCACCCTGATCATCACGCCGCAGCACGATCTGCGCCATGCGGAGCGGATCCGGGGGCACCCCCATGCCTCTGAGGCGAATATCCCCATTGGACGACTTCAACGTCCCCCCAGGAAGATCCCTGAGATTGTTGCGCAGGGCACTGATGATCTGATTGAGTGACACGCCCCGGGCGGAAAGCACCTGGGGATCAACCACAACCCAGATCTCCCACTCCCGATCACCGGCCATGCCGACAGATGCGGTGCCCGGCAAGGTGATCAGTTCATCCTTGATCTGTTCGGCGATTGCATAAAGTTCGCCCCGGGCAATCTCCCCGTAGAGACTCACCGAGATGACGGGAAAGCGGGTTTCAAGGCGTGACAGTTCAGGCTCTTCCGCCTCTTCGGGCAAATCATCGACCTGATCCAGGGCGGTGCGTACCTTGCGCATGAAGTTGTCCATATCCGCACCGCTTTTCAGCTCGATGAGAATGTTCGAGACCCCCTCGTTACTGGTGGAGCTGATCACGTCGATATCCGCCAGTCCATCCATCTCCTGCTCGATGGGCAGGGTTACCTGGCGCTCGATCTCCTCCGGGGAGGCGCCCTCGAACAGGGTCTTGATGCTCACCTTGTCCTGCTCCACCACCGGAAACATCTCCTGTGGCATGGCATACCAGGAGAGCACCCCGGCGATCAGGACAATCACCAGCAGCAGGTTAACCAGCAGGGGATTGCGAATGGAGAAATCAATCACTGCCCGAGACCGTCCCTTCGACCTGTACCCGCAGATCCTGGCTCAGCACATCCACATCCCGGGCCACCAGGGTATCACCTTCGTTCACACCCTTGCGGATCACCTGCCAATCGCCCTGACGGATACCAAGTATCACCCGGCGCCGTTGCAGACGCTCGCCCTTCAACAGGAACACGTAGTACTGCCCCTCTTCCCGGAGCAGGGCCGTGGCCGGGACCACCCGGGCTCCGGCACGGGGACGCAGCGGCACACCGACCCGCCCCAGTTGCCCGGGCAAAAACCCCGCAGCTTCGATCCTTACACGAATGGGATGGGTATGGGTCTGGGGATCGGGATCGACCTGCAAAGCCACCAACCGGCCCGCCACCTGACGATCCTCCACAGTAACTTCCAGGGATTGCCCCAGGTGCAAGGCCGCCGCGACATCACCACTGACTGACAACTGCAGCTCCAGGGTACGGGCATCGATCAGTTCCAACACCTGGGTATTGGGCGGGACATAGTCGCCCACATCAACCAGTACCTGATTGATCCGTCCGTCAAACGGTGCGACCAACCGGGTGCGATCCAGGTTGCGTTGCGCCCGGCTCAGCGCCGCCTCCTGACGCGCTACCCGGGATTGATTGCTCTCCAGGCTGAAGGTCAGACTGGCCTCGTCACTCTGCAACGCCAGCAACTTCTGCCGCGCCCCCTCCCGGGTTGACTGAGACGCCAGGGAGCCCTCCCCCAGCTTTTCCAGACGCTGATACTCGCGTTCCGCCAGAAGCCGGTTCTCCCGCGCCAGTTCGAGCAGCGCCCGATCCCGTTTCAGGGTAGCCCGTGACTCATCGAGTTGGGATTGGGCCTCAATCAGCGCATCCCGATAATCGGCGTCATCGAGTTGCAGAAGAACCTCTCCGGAAGTGACCGACTGACCCGGCTCGATCTGACGCGAGCGCACCTCACCGGAGACCTCAAAGCGTAGCCGGGCACTTTGCCAGGGACGCAGTACCCCGGCGACTTCCACTTCGGGCAGGATGTCCCTTACCATCACCCGGGTCACCTCCACCCGGGGAACCGGTGGGGGCTTAACCTCGGTATTCACTTCCGGGCGGGTGATAATCAGCAACACCACCAGGAGCAGGCTGGCCAGGACAATCGCCAGGCTCAGCCAGAATCGACGCATCACACTACTCAAGACCTTGTTCCCGATTTGAAGTTGGGGTGATTCTATGCGAATTTACACCCGCCTGCGCGAAGAACTATCAACCGGATGCCTTTCCTGCGTTTATTCTCACTACTGCTGTTCCTTCCCACAATCCTCATCGCGGACGACACGCCTCGGGTGGACCAGGGCTTGGTCTGGGATGCCTGCCGAAACAGCGAGGTCCCGCCCATGCCGGAACCGCCTCCGGCACCAAACCCCGACGA
>JARRNW010000103.1:0-9037 GCA_037384565.1 Candidatus Thiodiazotropha sp. | reverse complement strand
CTGGCGGGATCCGTTCAGCTCTGGCACTACGATGCCTATGCCGAGGCCGACCGGCTCACCTATCGGGCCGACACCCGGGCCGCGGAGCTGTTTGGCAACCTGTTCATCCAGCAACCGGGCCTGCGCATCGGCGCCAGCCAGGGCTACCTGGAGGTGGATAATGACCGGGGCTGGCTGCTCGATACCGAATTTCGCCTGACCGATCGTCTGGCTCGGGGTGAAGCGCAAAGAATCGACCTGATGGACCGCTTTCACAGCGTCTATCAGGATGCCAGTTTCACCACCTGTGCACCCGGAAAGAACGACTGGCGCCTGGTCGCCTCGGAGTTGAAAATCAACCGGGAAGAGGGCTGGGGAAGCGCCACCCATGCCCGCCTGCATCTGGGCGGGGTGCCGATCCTGTACCTGCCCTATTTCACCTTTCCGGTGGATAACCGACGCAAAACCGGGTTTTTAATGCCGACCGGGGGATCCTCGAACCGCTTGGGCACCGACATTCAGACACCCTACTATTTGAATCTTGCACCGAATTACGATGCCACTCTGACCCCCCGCTGGATGAGCAAGCGCGGGCTGATGATGGGTGCGGAATTACGCTACCTCGGGGCATGGCAGCGGGCCGAGATCAGTGGTGAAATCCTGCCCAACGACCAGGTCGCGGATCCCGCCCGGGACAACGAACGGCGAGCGCTGCGTTTCTACCACGCCAGCCACCCGGCTGCCGGGCTGGTCACCCACATCGAAACCAATGCGGTGAGCGACAACGAATACCTGAACGATTTCGGCACCAATCTCGCCATGACCAGTACCCGCAATCTGGAACGGGTGGGCGAGGTTCGATACCGCCAGGGCGGTTGGCTGATGTTGGGTCGGGTACAAACCTTTCAAACCGTCGATGAAACCCTCAGCCTGAGCAAATGGCCCTATCGCCGACTGCCGCAGCTCTATACCCGGGGAACCAGCCGCTCCCGCCCCTTTGGACTAGCCTTCGACTTCACCGGGGAATACACCGATTTCAAGCACGACACCCTGACCAATGGGGAACGCCTGATCCTGCGTCCCAGTGTCGAGCTGCCGATGCGCCGCAGCTGGGGTCACCTGATACCCCGTCTCAGTCTGAACTACGGCGGTTATCGCCTGGATCGCGAAGAGGAGACGTCTCCTGACTATTTCGTTCCTGCCTTCAGTCTCGACAGCGGCCTGGTATTCGAACGGGAGACAGACTGGTTTGGCACGGATGCCTACCAGACCCTGGAGCCACGGCTCTACTATCTGTATGCGGATTACGACGATCAATCGACGATTCCCGACTTCGACACCGCCGACCTGGACCTGAAGTACTCCAGCCTGTTCCGGGAAAACCGCTTTACCGGCAGTGATCGCTTTGGTGATGCAAACCAGCTCGCCTTCGGCCTGACCAGCCGGTGGTTACAGGCCGACAATGGCATGGAACGTTTGCGCGCAAGCATTGGTCAGATCTATTACGCCGAGGATCGAGAGGTCCAGTTGACCGGTTCGACCGAGGATAACCCCTCCTCGGCGCTGGTGGCGGAGGTGTCCGCGCGCCTGGATCAATCCTGGCGCAGCACCCTGAGCGTGCGCCGCAACCCCCACCGGGAAACCAACAAGGTCGACAAGGGACGATTCACTCTACGTTACCATTCACCGCAACACGACCTGTTCAACATTGATTACAATTACAGCCGCAGCACGATCAGGGACCTGGATATCTCCTTCTACAAATCCCTCGGTCAACAGGTCAGCCTGTTCGGCAAGTGGAAACATTCGTACCTTTACGAGCGGAATATGAATAGAATACTCGGTTTTGAGTACGGGGGGCGCTGCTGTTGGACACTACGCAGTTTCTACCAGCGCTATGTGGCCAACGAGGACAAGGACGAACCGGAGGATTCCCGACTCATGCTGCAACTGGAGCTGCGAGGGCTCGGCGCCCTGGGGCAGGCCGCCGATAACGAACTGCGAGAGACCATCTATGGCTACACAAATGAGCGTGACTGATGTCTGAACCACTCCTATCCATGCCGAAACCGCATGTCCTGGCCCTGTTGTTCCTGTTTTTGTTCCTCACCGTCCCGCCGCTTCGGGCCGCGGTACAGGAGTTGGACAATATCGTTGCCATCATCAACGACGATGTCATCACCAAAACCGAGCTCGATACGAAGACCCGGGAGATGCTGACCCAGCTCACCCAAAAACAGACCAACCTGCCACCGATGGACATCATCCGTGAGCAGATCCTGGAACGGATGATCTCCACCCGCCTCCAGCTACAGGCGGCCAAGCGCCTGGGCATCTCCGTGGATGACGCCACGATCACCAAGGCCATCGCGAATATCGCGGAGACCAACCACATCACCCTGCTGCAACTGCGTGAAACCCTGGAGGCTGACGGGATCAGTTTTCCCCTGTTTCGTGAACAGCTGCGTGAAGACATCCTGATCAACCGGCTGAAACAGAAAGAGGTGATTAACCGAATCGTCGTCACCGGACAGGACATCAAGAATTTTCTCGCCCGGGAGATGGGTACCAGCCGGCAGCGTTCCTCGGTGCACCTGCTGCATATTCTCATCGCCACACCGGAAGGCGCCTCGCCCCAGGATGTGCAGGAGGCGAAAAAACGCGCCGAGGAGATCTACACAGAATTAAAGCAGGGCGCCGATTTCGGCGAACTCGCGATTCGATACTCCGACGGACGCCAGGCGCTCGAAGGGGGTGAACTGGGGTGGCTCGAAACCTCCCGCATACCCAGTCTTTTCACCAAGGTGGTCGACGAGATGGAAGCCGGCGACATCAGCGAGCCGATTCGCAATGCTTCGGGTTTTCATATCGTCAAGTTGGCGGAGGTTGAGGGCGGCAACAAGCTGATCGTCAATCAAACCCATGCCCGACATATCCTGATCACCACCAATGAAATCATCTCCGACAATGAGGCGCGGCAACGCCTCGAGACCCTCAGAGAGCGCATCGTCAACGGTGAATCCTTCGAATCACTGGCCCGGTCGCACTCCGATGACAAGGCCTCCGCGATCAAGGGTGGCGATCTGGGATGGACCACCCCAGGCGATCTGGTTCCCGCCTTCGAAGAGCAGTTGGACGCCCTGGCGATCAATGAAATCAGCCATCCGTTCAAGACCCAGTTCGGCTGGCACCTGGTGCAACCCCTGGAGCGGCGTCAGCACGACAACACCGAGGCCGTGCTGAAGAACAAGGCACGCCAAGAGATTCAAAAACAGAAATCCGACGAGGCGATCGAACTTTGGCTGCGCCAACTGAGGGACGAGGCCTACGTGGAAGTTCTGTTGGACGAATCGGATACACCTTGATCAGACGTCTCGCACTCACCCCGGGAGAGCCTGCCGGCATCGGGCCGGATCTGTGTGTCATGCTGGCGCAACGTTCCCACCCGACCACGGAGATCGTTGCGATAGCCGATCCCGACCTGTTGCGGCAACGGGCCGGTCGACTGGGTCTGGAACTGAACCTACTTGAATTCGACCCCTCCCGGGAACCCGCACCCCTGCTCCCCGGATCACTCCGGGTGCTACCCGTGAAGCTCCAGGGCAAAAGTTACTGCGGGACCCTGGATCCCGCGAACGCCCCCTATGTGCTGGATACCCTGCGCCGGGCCACCGAGGGTTGTCTGTCCGGCCGCTTCGACGCACTGGTGACCGGCCCGGTGCACAAAGGCAACATCAACGATGCCGGACTGCCCTTCACCGGACATACGGAGTTTCTCGCGGCACTGTGTAGCGACGCCCACCCGGTGATGATGCTGGCCACACCGGAACTGCGGGTCGCCCTGGTCACCACGCACCTGCCCTTGAGCGAGGTAAGCCGGGCCATCACCCCCGAACGCCTGGGTCTGGTTGCGACGATTCTGCACAGGGATCTGCAACAGCGCTTCGGTCTGAAACAACCCCGTATCCTGGTCTGTGGTCTCAATCCCCACGCCGGTGAGCAGGGTCACCTGGGACGCGAGGAGATCGAGATCATTCAACCCGTCCTGGCGCAACTCAACAGCCAGGGCATGCAATTGATTGGCCCATTGCCCGCCGACACCCTGTTCACCCCCATCCACCTGCAACAGGCCGATGCGGTGCTCGCCATGTACCATGACCAGGGGCTGCCAGTATTGAAACATCTGGGATTTGGCCGTGCGGTCAATGTCACTCTGGGACTGCCGATCATTCGTACCTCCGTGGATCACGGCACCGCGCTGCCCCTGGCGGGTACCGGTCAGGTCCAGCTGGGCAGCATGAACTACGCAGTGACCATAGCGGAAAAAATGGCGGCATCCTCACCCGATTAACCCAACGATATCTCGTCGCTCTTCCTCATGAGTTTATGGATATTAGCATTTCCAAACATAGCGTTCTGGAGCAGAACAGACTATTTTTTAGAAAAAGCACATAAGACTCAACACCTCAATAATTAGTCCTGCAATCTATCTCGCTAAGTTGCAAGGTTAAAATAAACAAACGACCCAGAGGGATACGAGCCATGAACAAGCAACCGAATCCCGTGCCGGATTCCACTGAAATGCCGCTATGAACGACGTGACAGGAAACAACAGGCACGCCCCCAATCAGGGATTCATGCGTAATGCCTCAGAGCAGTTGGCGCAACGCCGGCAACGCATGGAATACGAGCGCAAAATCGCGGATCGTGACAGACTGCTCCAGGAGTTGCATGTCCATCAGATCGAACTGGAACTGCAACATGAGGAGCTTCGCCAGGCGCATTTAAATCTCGAGTACACCTATCAGCAGTATCTCGACCTTTATAACGGGGCCCCTGTGGGTTATATCAGTCTGGACGATGAGGGCCAGATCATACGCGCCAACCAGAAACTCGCCGACATGTTCGGCGTTGAGCTCTATCGCTTGACCGATCGTGCCTTGATCGATTTCGTGACCCCCCAGGATCAAGACATCTTCCAAAACCGATTCAAGGCATTCATCACTCATCCGGAAGGTAATCACATCGACGTGCGATTCCGCTATGGACCCAACAAATCCAACGAACGCACGTTTGTCGGCCGTATTCAGGGGCATCGGCTGGATTCAAAGCAAAGCACAAACACGTTCAACGGCTGGAAAGAGACCCTGCTGATCGTCATCAGTGATGTCACTGAACTCAAGAAGTCCGAAGATAGAATCCGATTCCAGGCCTTTCATGACAACCTGACCGGCCTGCCCAATCGGGCGGCACTCTACGAGCAGTTGGAAAACGCCCTTTCGCTCACCAAGCGTCAATCCGCCTACGGTGCCGTGCTTTTCATGGATTTGGATCGTTTCAAACACATTAATGATTCATTCGGACACCATACCGGTGACAAACTGCTGATCGAGTTGAGTAAGCGCCTGCGCAGCCACATCCGCAAGGAGGATCTGTTTGCGCGAATGGGCGGAGACGAATTTGTCGTGCTACTCGCCGAACAACACCATAAAAAAACCGTGATGGCCGTCATCGCGCAACGTTTTGCGGAACATCTGGAAGAAGCGCTTTCGGAACCGATCTTTATTCAAGACCAGCGGTTTCAACTCTCCCTGAGCGTAGGCATCACAATCTTCCCGTTTCACGCCGATAACAATATTCAGGATGTAATGAGGCAGGCCGACACCGCAATGTATCAGGCCAAATCAGACGGACTCGGGCAAATCCGGTTCTTTCATGCCTTGATGCAGGAATCGGCCCGGCAACGCATGATCCTGGAAACGGAGTTACGTCTCGCCCTCAACGAACGGCAGTTCGAACTGCACTATCAACCCCAATTCAACGCCCAGGGAAAGCTCCACGGCCTCGAAGCACTGTTGCGCTGGCGCCATCCATACCGGGGCCTGATCACCCCGGACAAATTTATCAGCGTCGCGGAAGACACCGGTATGATCACCGCCATAGGAGACTGGGTTCTGGAAAATACCGCCAGGCAGATTACCGCCTGGCGAAAAATGCCCATCCCTAACAGGATCCGTTTTGCCGTCAATATCAGCGCGAAGCAACTCGAATCACCCACTTTCTGTGAACGGGTGTTACACATCATCAATGAGTACGACCTGAACCCCCATCAACTGGTTTTCGAGATCACGGAATCACTCCTACTACCCAACAATCCGACCGTTGAAACCACCCTGGAAAACCTGAGCAACTATGGGGTGACCTTTTCAATCGACGATTTCGGTACCGGTTACTCGGCTTTGGCAAGCCTGCGCAAGGCTCACATCGGACAAATCAAAATCGACAACGGTCTGATCAATGAACTGTCCATGTGTGTCGATGACCCCAAACCGGTTCGCGAGGAATCCCGCTTCGCGCTGGTCAACGCGGTTCTATTGATGGGTAAGGCGCTCGATATCCCGGTCGTGGCGGAAGGGGTAAATACGCAAGACCAGAAGAAGGTACTGACACAGCTTGGTTGCGAGTATTTCCAAGGCTATCATTTCGCCAAACCGGCCACGGCAGAAGCACTGGAAGAATACTTGATATCAACAGCCCGTTCGAGTTATTAACCCAGCATATTTAGGTGCCGGGTTAATAGGTTTCGCTATCTTTCAAGAAACGCCAGTACATTTTTCCGGTTACGGGCCTCAGGGCCGTCATTGCTCGGTATAGCGTTTTTTACGATATCAATCAAAGTCACGCCGGATGAACTCATGGGTGTCGCGTCCGCTCCCTGCTCCAATAGTTTGAGTACCATCCCGTAATGTCCCAGGCGAGCAAGATCCATCATCGCAGTATTACCTGAGGCATCCGTGGCGTTGTAATCGATACCTTGCGCGAGCAGGTAGTTCAGGTGGTCCCAGTTTCCCGCCTTATAGCACTCAAACCAAACCGGGGTACCCTGCCACTTATAATTCAAATCCGCCCCAGCCTGCACCAGCAATTTCAACCAGCGGATATCATCCATTTTCATGGCCAGCGCCCAGGGAAATACGCCCTCGGTTGGCAAATTCGGATCAGCCCCATGAACCAACAACACCCGTGCGGCTTCGATCTGGTTATGCGCAAAAGCCCAGTTAAGAAAGGTCATGCCCCGCACATGAAGCTGGTTTGGGTCCAGTGTTCGGAGCAGTGTCTCAAGTTGGGCAAGATCTTCCGCCTCGATGGCGTGAGCCGCCGCCAGTGACTGAGTATCTCTGAAGTAGGTTTCGGCTTTCGGCGTACTTGAGCCCGAAGTCATATCACACCCTGCGGTTATTCCAAGGATCGCAAGGGATCCAAGCAAGAGAGGCAAAAACCTCCGTTTCATTCGGCACCTGACAAACCCGGCACCACCATAGGTTGCAGGGATAAGATCATCAACTGGCAGTCCCAGGTTCATTCGAAACTATCGAATAATTGTTGCAGCGCCTGACTTTCGGATGCTTCTATTCTCGCGTCCAACCCCCGACGCACGTAGCCCATGCCATGTCGATCGAACGGGCCGGAAATATCGTGTTGGCTCGCATCGTGGAACGGACTGACTCGCTGAAAACCTTCCACCAGGGTCTCCCACAGCATGTTGCCGGTCTGACCATCCGGGCGGATAGCCGGAAGCTTGGAGACTGGCCCGGGTGCCTCCATGATAACAGGATCCGTTGCCTCCTGAACTTCTGTGAGGATATCCCCCATCACTTGATAATTTCGCACATAGCGCTGAGCCCGCGCCTGATCGTCAGGTAGCTCCAAGCGCTCCCGCCAAGTGGTTCCCTTGGGGTTGAAGGCGGTGGAGGAAACCAGGCGCTTCATCCCCACATAGTTGGATAGCCCACCCCCCAGTGAGTGGCCGGTTACCTCGAGCCGATCGTTTCCAACGGATTCAACCAGCTTTGCAAGCAACAGATCAGCTTTCTGGAACTGGCTCATGCGAAACCCGACACCGCTACCCAGGTTAGTCAGCCAATCGTTGCCGCTCTCGGTTCCCCGGAAAGCGACAATGTAGGTTGCTTCGGCGCCCTGACCCTGTTGATAGAGCGCCGCGTAGTAGCCCGAGGCAGCATCGATTAGGTCAGTTCTGCTGATACCCAGCTCCGCTGGGAGATGATCCGGATTCAGTCGCCGGATACCCGGTTCCAAGTTACCGGAGGCGGTGGAAGGGCTGAAATCCAAGTAGGCATCGGCCGAGAAATGAGCCATTCCCGCGGCATGTTGCAATCCCTTTAGCCCCTCGGCCGAACGCTGCAGTCTGTCCCGCTGGGTTCCTGCCGGTAGTTGACGCGCACGCTCAAACAGCACGCTAGTGACCTCGTCGGTCTCCATGGTCCGGCCCACTGCGGCCGCCAATTCGGCCCGCGGCGATGAGTCGTCAAACGCCCGGTAGACACGCTCAAGCTGGGTAACATCGAGATCCGTCGCGAGATTGTCAAACAGGTCGGTCCGCTCGTCCGCACTCAAACCGCCGGTGCCGAAAACCCCATGGCTGCCGATCTCATCCGCCCAGGTTTTAAGGGTAGTATCCGAGAGACGGCCTATGACCTGGCGGGTCTCGGCAGGGGGCAGAGAGTCCAGGATTTCATTGATCTCCTGTAACTCCCGGTGGGTGACGTCATTGAGCAGTCCATGTTGATCGAGACGTTCCTCGATGCGATGGAGTGCTCCCTCTACCCCGGATGTTGATCTCTGCGGAGTGGCTGAGGTAACGGAAGCGGAACCGAGCTTACTTCCCCCGGTAAACACTGCACTTTCCATAACGTCAGGCCTAGTTGGGTTGCACTAGTGTGAGCATATTCCACCAACCAGACAGATAATACTGGGGATAGTACTAGCTAGGGTTTCCCCTAGTGTAGGGTCTCATACTAATGCGCGTTTATAGAGGCCCGCACGAGTCCCAAGGCAAGGCGTACTCCAAGGGCACTTACTTCTCAAGTTTCGGAGTTCAAAGTTCATCCACAGCCTGTAAACAGGATAGGCATGCCTCATCAAAACCTAAGCCCGTTATTAGAATAAGGATTCCGTCATTCCGGCGAATGCCGGAATCCAGGGGAATGTGGCACCTACCCTCAACAAGCTCTGCTGTCATCGATATTTCGTAACAAAT
>JARRNW010000102.1:0-9046 GCA_037384565.1 Candidatus Thiodiazotropha sp. | reverse complement strand
CCTCACGGTCGCGGCACTCTTGCCTTTCAGTGCAGTCCTGATGGCGGAGGAGTCATCAATAGAGGGAGCGGGTAGCAGCGAGCAGGCCGCGGCCGACAGCGCGCCGGTAGTGGTCGAAAATGAACCGGCAGTGGCAGGGGATAGCTCACAAGAGCCTGTCGCGGCTGCAGAGTCGGTTGAGAGAGAAGATTCCCGGGCCCAACGTCTCAAGGATCTCAACGCCCAGTATGAAGCCTTGCGCAAGCGGGCTGAAGAGGCGGGTGTCATGCTGCCGAAACGCTCACCTTGGGAGGGCTCCCCCATGCGCGGCATCCGTCCCAGCATGGAGGAGCGCATGGCCCATCACCAGCAGATGATGTCCATGACTCAGGAAGAGCGTGATGTCTACCGTCGGGAACGTCATGAGGTGATGCGTCAGCGGGCTGAGGAAATGGGCCTCGAGATACCGGAAACCCCGCCCTGGGTGGCTCGCCGGCAGGCCATGCAGGAGCAGTGGGCCGAGCATCAAAAGGTGATCGATGGAATGAGCGATGAGGAACGCGCCGCCTGTCATGCCATGGTACAACGTCATCAGGGCATGGTCATGGGGCCCGGTCAGGGTATGGGACCTGGTCAGGGTATGGGACCTGGTCAGGGTATGGGGTGCGCAGGCCAGGGCGGATGCATGGGCCCCCGGGGGTGGTCGCAACCCAGCATGATGCCCTACGGACAACCCGGGTACGGCTATGGCTACGGTTACGCTCCAGGCCCTTACGGACAGGATAATTTCTGGAATCCGGAGCAATAGTTTTTCCATCGATGTCACGTTCCCACGCTGTGCGTGGGAACTCATACCCGAGCAAAGATAGGTGAACTGTCTTGTTTTCAGGCTAACGAGTATTAGGACACCACACTAGATTCCGCCTCATTCCACAGAATGGGACAGTTCCTCGGCCTCGGAATTCGAAAGCACCCGCCCCGGCAGGGGGATCAGTCCGGGAACCCGTTTTCGGTAGTCGCGGTAACGCGCTCCGTGATAGACGATGAGTTTGCGCTCCTCAAGCCAGGATCCAACGATCAGATAGAGGGTGATCAGCACGGCTGAGAGCAATCGGGCCGGGTCCATGTCTTGAGTCCAGACCAGCACCAGGCCGAGGCTGTACCAGGGATGGCGGACATAGCGATGCAGCGGGGAGATGTGCAGCTGCTCCTGATCCCGGATATCCTGTTGTTGGCGCTGCCATTGACGCAGGCCTAAAAATTCCCGGCTGTCGTACCAGCGCAGTGACCAGACAAAACCCGCGCATGCGAGCAGCATCAGCAGATAGGCAAGCAGCGCCATGCCACCTTCCCAGCGCCATAGAGGCGCGGTCCTGAACTGCCACATCAGAACCAGGGGCGGCAACAGCAACAGACTTGCCAGCAGGTTGTAAGCAAGACGGTAGGCCGCCAGCCAATCGGGCCGATGCCGCTCCAGCCAGCGTTTCATACCCAGGGAGGCGAGCCAGGAGTGGATCAAAAAATAACCGATCCAGCTCGCGGCCAGCAAAATCAGATCGGCGGAGGCCGGGAAGGTTTGTTGCAAGTTCACACGACCTCAGTCTACAAATTTGCCTTTCTGCAGGCGCTGGGCCTCCATCATCTCCAACTCCCGGGAGCCTGAGATAACGACATCCGGATCCGGCACAAAATCCAGGTTTTCGTTGAGTCGTTGATAGGGGACTGAATTGAGGATCACCCGCATCGCGTTCAGACGGGCCAGGTGTTTGTCATCCGAGCGGATGATGGTCCAGGGCGCATGGGTGGTATGGGTGCGCTTGAGCATGGCGTATTTCTGATTGGTGAATTCGTCCCATCGGTCCTGGGCCTGGACGTCGATTTCCGAGAGTTTCCACTGACGCAGGGGATCGGTTTTGCGTCGTTCGAAGCGTCTTGCCTGCTCATCCTTGGTGACGGAAAAATAGAGTTTTACCAAGAGGGTGCCCTGACGCACCAGATCCTTTTCAAAGCCGGGACAGCCAACCATGAAATTCTCGTATTCCTGCTCAGTACAGAAACCGAAAATCGGTTCAACAATCGCCCGGTTGTACCAGCTGCGGTCGAACAGTACGACCTCACCGCCGGTGGGGCACTGGGCGACATACTTTTGGAAGAACCACTGGGATTTCTGCTCGTCGGTGGGTTTGCCCAAAGCCACTACCCGGTAGTGTTTTTCGTTCATGTAGCGGGTTACCCGGCGGATGGTGCCGCCCTTACCGGCCGCGTCACGCCCCTCGAACAGGATGATCATGCGGGTGTTGGTGTCTTCCAGGTACTGCTGCATGCGGATCAATTCCGCCTGGTAGGGCTTGAGCTCCTCTTCCCGCTCGAACCGGCGTACCGCCTTTTTTTCGGTGACCCGGTTGTGTTCCGTCTCGGCCTTGAGCTGGTGGTAATCCGACAGCAGTTCATTGAGTCGAATGGGTTGCTCATCGATGTAAATGATCTCTGGATTGCCTTTGTCATCGCTCATGGATTGCCTCGAATTGTTTTTTTATCCGGTTATCCTTTCAAGGATAGCTCAATCCTTATGACAAAATACCGCCTGAATTGCCGGGAGTTGAGTTAATGATTGGCCGCTGTAGCGGGATGTTTACTGTGTTTTCCGCGCCCGGTTGTTCTCCTTAGACAGGCAGGGGTGTTGCATGTATTTTCACTATACTTGCCGCCATGGACAACCCATCCAAACAAGCGCCGAAGTTCGATAAGGGGTCCGAGGTATCGGTGGAGGCACTTCTGCGTGTGATTGATGCGTTCCTCCGCGAGACACCCGGCGCTGAGCCGTTTACGGGTGAACTGAACCGCAATACCCATCTGGAAAGCGACCTGGGGCTGGACAGCCTGGCGCGTACCGAGCTTCTGTCCCGCATCAATAAAGCCTTCGGTATTCTTATGCCGGATCAGGCGCTGCTCGCCGAAACGCCATGGGACCTGATGACTCATCTGACCCAGGCGGCCGGTTTGCCGACTCCCCAGGCGCCCAAGGAGCGGGAGGCCGCGCCAGCGCGAGGAGCCCCGGTGCCATCCACCGCCTCGACCCTGATGGAGGTACTGGACTGGCATCTGCAGTCACAACCGGAGCGAGTGCATATCCAGCTCTATAACGGCGACGATGAGCCCGAGGCGCTGAGCTACCGGGATCTGGGAGAGGGCGCTGAGCGGGTCGCGACCGGGCTTTGGGAGCATGGGGTCAGGGCAGGCGACCGGGTGGCGCTGATGCTGCCGACCGGGCGCAGTTATTTCTTCAGTTTCTACGGCATCCTGCTGGCGGGCGCCGTTCCCGTTCCCATCTATCCGCCCACCCGTCTCTCGCAGCTAGAGGAGCATCTGAGGCGCCATGGCCGGATTCTGCAGAATGCCGGCGTGGGACTGCTGATCACCTTCCCGGAGGCGGGCAGGGTGGCGCAACTGCTAAAGCCCCTGGTGCCGTCGCTGCGCCATATTGTCGACTGGTCCCTGCTCGACAGCGCCACGGGCAGCATCCAGAGAGTCTTCGGGTCCGGCGAGGATATCGCTTTTCTGCAATACACCTCCGGCAGTACCGGCGATCCCAAAGGCGTGGTATTGAGTCACGACAACTTGCTGGCCAACATCCGCGCCATGGGGCAGGCGGTGGAGGTCACCCCTGAGGATGTCTTCGTCAGCTGGCTACCCCTCTATCATGATATGGGGCTGATCGGCGCCTGGCTCGGCAGCCTCTATTTCGGTCTGCCCCTGGTGGTGATGTCGCCGCTGCGCTTCCTGGCCCGTCCCTCCCGCTGGCTGTGGGCTATCCACCGTCACCGGGGGACCCTCTCTGCGTCGCCTAACTTCGGCTATGAGCTCTGCCTGAACAAAGTCCCGGAGGAGGAGTTGACGGGACTCGACCTCAGCTCTTGGCGCTACGCCTTCAACGGCGCCGAACCGGTCAGTACGGCCACACTACGGAGCTTCGCCGGGCGCTTTAGCGTCTACGGCTTCGACGAGCGTGCCCTGGCGCCCGTCTACGGCCTGGCTGAAGCGGCTGTGGGCCTGGCTTTTCCGCCGCCCCGGCGCGGCCCGCTGATCGACCGCATCGACCGGGACCGCTTCATGCTCAACGGCGAGGCCAGCCCGGCGAAGGAGGGCGACGCGGTTGCGTTGGGCATCGTTGCCTGCGGCAGACCGCTGCCCGGCTACAAGGTGCAGGTGGTGGACAGGGCAGGGCGGCCGCTACCCGAGCGCCAGGAGGGCAGGCTGGAGTTCCAGGGGCCATCATCCACCCGAGGCTACTTCGACAACCCCGAGGCCACCTCAAAGCTGTTCCGCGAAACCTGGCTCGATACCGGCGACCGGGCCTATCTGGCGAGGGGCGAGGTCTATATCACCGGACGCATCAAGGAGATGATGATCCGCGGCGGTCGCAACATCTACCCCTATGAGCTGGAACAGCGGGTGGGTGAGCTACCCGGTGTCCGCAAGGGGTGCGTCGCCGCCTTCCCTTGTAACGACCCCACCACTGGCACTGAACGTCTGGTGGTGGTGGCCGAGAGCCGGGAGCGGGATCCCACACACCGGGAAGCGTTGCGCCGGGCCATCCGCGAACGGACCAGCGATCTGCTGGGGATGCCCCCCGACGAGGTGGTGGTGGCGCCGCCCCATACGGTGCTAAAGACCTCCAGCGGCAAGCTGCGACGGGCCACCATGCGTGCCCTCTACGAACGGGGTGATCTGGCGCATGGCCAATGCCCGGTGCCCTTGCAGGTGTTGAGCCTGCTGCTGTCCGGTTGGGCGCTGCGACTTAAGCGTATCCGCCTGAATGCTTCGCGCTATCTCTTCGCGGCCCATGCCTGGATCCTGTTCAGCATGCTGGTTCCTGTGGTCTGGCTTTCGGTAGTGACACTGCCCCGTCGCAACTGGCGCTGGGGTGTGATACGTCTGGCCATCCGTGTGCTGCGCCGAGCAACCGCCATACCGCTACGGGTTGAAGGGCTGGAGCATCTGCCAACCGCCGATCAGCCCATGATCCTGGTGGCCAACCACGCCAGTTACCTCGATACCCTGGCACTGATCGACGCCATACCCCGGAATTTCGTCTATGTAGCCAAACAGGAATTGTCCCAGAGATTCTACTCACGAATCTTCCTGCAGCGACTCGACACCCTGTTCGTGGAACGTTTCGACAGCCGGCGCAGCGCCACCGCCAGCGAAGCTTTTGTGAGCCACCTTAAAGCAGGTCGTTCACTGGCCATCTATCCGGAAGCAACCTTCCGCGCCGAACCGGGCCTGCTGCCGTTTCACATGGGCGCCTTTGTGGCGGCGGTAGCAAGTGGTGTACCGGTGGTTCCGGTCGCCATTGGTGGGACACGCGATATTCTTTGTGGCGACTCAAAGTTTCCCCACCACGGCGCTTTGCAGGTAATCATCGAGGATTCATTAAAGCCGCAAACCGGTGGCTGGAGCGAAGCTGTGGGGCTGCTGAATCGTGCTAGGAAAGTGATAGCACGGCACTACACTCCCCCCGAATGAAGCTTGCAATCAGCGCTTGTGACGGCGGTAGCGACATCGGGATCTCTCTGTAGCGCCTAAGCCCAAACACTAGCCACTGCGAGTCAGAGGTACGAATGCCACACCCAGAACGCTCCTTTCACTGACCTCGCCACACCTGCTCTTCTCAACAACGATCAATTCCTGGTGGCCGTAAGGTGGCCCAACCGGAATCACCAGCCTGCCTCCCGGTTTTAACTGCTCAATCAGTGGCAGCGGTATCTCCGCGGCTGCGGCAGTCACCATGATGGCGTCGTAGGGAGCGTGTTCAGGCCAGCCGTAATAGCCATCGACCCAACGACAGGAGACATTGTCGTAACCCAGTCTTTCGAGGGTCTCTGTGGCTTGGTTGGCGAGGGTTTCGATGATCTCAACCGTGTAAACCCACTTTGCTACTCTGGAGAGTACGGCGGCCTGATAGCCGGAACCGGTGCCAACCTCCAGAACCACGGCATTTGCCTCGATCTCAAGGAGATCTGTCATTAAGGCAACGATATAGGGCTGTGAGATTGTCTGGCCGCATCCGATCGGCAAGGGGCCGTTGTCAAAGGCAAAGGGGCGTTTTGCTGCCGGTACGAAGGCCTCTCGGGGAACCTCCCGGACCGCTTTCATGACCGGCTCGCTCAGTGCCGAGCGGCCGATCATGTTTCGAGTGAAGGTCACCTCCCGTTCGATATCACTTATCATGTTATGCTGATTTGACATATCACAGCATGCTCATGGTTCAAATCAGACCCTGTGGATGGATCGGCAGGGCCTCAGCGCGACCAGCTGGCCCGCACCTGCCCGGACGCTTCGGGAAAGTGAATCTGAAGCGTTCCATGAAAGGCGTGCTTAATTGCTTCACCAACCCCTTTCGGCAGATGAAATTCGGTAAAGGAGATCTCCATATCACCCGATTCCATCATGTGAGTATCGATTATCCGCTGTAATGGATGCTGGGTGCGTTGCCGCTCCACATGATTGTGAACCAACCGCATGATCTCCTTTCTGTGCTCATTGAAAAAGGCCCCGCTCAGGGTCAGATACCCCGCCGGCATCCTGTCGTGGATCCGTTGACAGGCAGGACAACGAGTCTCATGGGCCTCTTTGGGAAGAACCTCCAGCCACTGCCAACGTCCGTCTTTGTAGACCGCTCCACATATCTGGCAAAGCGTGGGATCTGGCAGTTTCTGTTCACTTCGATAGGCATCAATACTCTGTTCCTTGAGCAATCTATCCCTTCTCTTGAGTGATGTGTGAGTCATATTTTGAGACATTGCGCGCCCTCCTGATGAGATGAGGTGAATGTGCTCTTTTTCTTATTCTTCTACTTTAATTGTAGCCTGTGGACTGTATTCATCCATGCCGTGCCACTGGGGATAGGTTAATCCGACAGCAGGCCGTCGAGCGCCTAGGGGTGGGTTTACAGCGGCTTTCCCAGACCGTCGAGTCCCATACAAACGGCCCCCAATAGCACTCTGAACTCCGAAACTTGAGTTATTAATCTAACGCCTTAAGTAGCCAGTTTTTTACCCATACATACTTGAGGGTGAGCAAACCACTCAAAATGCAATCAGTCGTCAAAGAGTGGCAGCTAGCAGCACAGCCACGCATTCGGTAATCTCCAGCAAGGCTCCGGCGGTGTCGCCGGTGGTGCCCTGAAGGCGCTTCAGTAAGAGCCAGCGAATTCCTGACAGGGTTATGGCGGAACCCATCAAAAGCCATAAACCGGATGAACCCAGCCACAGGGTAAGCAGGATCATCGTCAGCAGCAGCACCCCGATGCCCTGGGTTCTGGGCAGATGGCGGGCCATCTGTTCGCCGATACCGCCACGCCGGATGTAGGGTGTTGTGAGGAACAGGGCCAGCACCGCGCCGCGACCCAATACGGGTATGGCGATCAGCAACAGGGTCTGCTGTTGCTCGATGAGGGCCTCCAGGGCGGTGAATTTGAGCAGCAGGATCAGGATCAGTGTGATCACGCCCATGGGACCGCAATAGGGATCGTGCATGATCTCCAGGGTCCGCTCCCGGTCGCCGAAACCGCCCATCCAGGCGTCGGCGCTGTCGGCCAGGCCATCCAGATGGAGTCCGCCGCTGATCAGCACCCAGGTTCCCAGAGTCAGGGCAGCGGCCATCCCGGGGGCGAGTCCACCCGCCAGCGCGAGCACCCCCCAGAGCACCCCGCCCATCAGCAGGCCGACCAGGGGATAGTAGAGCAGTGAACGGCCATTCTGTGCGGCCTCTGGCGGTTGTTTGAAGTGGACCGGAACCAGGGTCAGAAACTGCAGTGCGATCAAAAAAGGGTGCCAGGGGGTCATGCCAGTGTTTTGTGCCAATTTCTTATGAAGTTGTCAGTGTTGGGAACAGGCTGTCCTGGGTTGGCTCCCCCAACCAGCGCTGGATCAGTCTGCCGGAGGTGAACAGCTGTTCGATCCGGTCGTGTACGAGCATCAGACCGAACAGGGCGGCCGGTGCGACCTCGATTTCCATGATCGTATTGAGGGGACGTTGTTGCAGATGACACAGCAACACCCGTATTACCCCCCCATGGGTCACCAGAAGCACCCGTTTGCCCGTATGCCGGCCATTTAGCCGCTGCCAGGCGGACACCACCCGAGCGTGGAACTCACCGAGGGTCTCGCCACCTGGGGGTGGATGGTTCATGGGGTCGCGCCAGAAATCCCCCAATGCGGTTGCCGAACATTGCATGATCGCCTCGGCGGTGAGTCCCTCCCAGTCACCAAAATTGATCTCCTGCAGGTCCTCCTCGATCTCCAGGGGCAGGCGATGGGCAAAGGCGTACTCCCGGGCAAAATTGACACAGCGTCGTAGGGGGGAGCTCATGACCAGGTCCCAGTGGCAGGGACCCTGGGTGGCGATGTGCATCTGCTCCCATCCCGCCTTCGTCAACGAATCGTCGGTACAACCGCGAAAGCGAGGCCCCCCCACGACCTCGCCATGGCGTAGCAGACCCAGAAATATCATGGATGCGTCTCCGTGCCCGCTTTTTCTGACACACCGGCTTCCGCGAAGGTGGCCATGCCGTTATGCAGGGCGCAGGCGAGTTGCAGTAACGGTACACAACTGGCCGCGCCGCTGCCCTCCCCCAGGCGCATGCCGATATCCAGCAGCGGTTCGCCGTGCAGGGCCTGCAAGACACGTCTGTGTCCCGGTTCCGCCGAAGCGTGACCATACAGCAACCAGGGGGCGATGCCGCTATTTAGGCGGGTCGCAACCAGGGCGGCCACTGAGCTGATAAAACCATCCACCAAAACCGGCAGGCCCATGTGGCCGCAGGCCAGATAACTACCGGTCAGCCCGGCGATCTCGAAGCCGCCCAGGCAGCGCAGGGCCTCCAGGGGGGTATCCCCCAGCTGACCCTGGACCGATAGGGCACGGCGAATGACGTCGATTTTATGTTCCACCCCGGAATGATCCAGGCCGGTCCCGGGGCCGGCCAACTGTTCGGGCTCGAGCTTGAGCAGGCTGCAGGCCAGGGCCGTGGCTGAGGTGGTGTTTCCGATACCCATTTCGCCAC
>JARRNW010000101.1:0-20558 GCA_037384565.1 Candidatus Thiodiazotropha sp. | reverse complement strand
TGGCTGGATCACGACGGCGACGGGGAGTTAACGACCCTGGGACCCGAGGCGCAATCCTTATTCGATCAACTGCTGCAACCCCATGAGCAGTTTCATACCGCCAGCCATGACGCACTTGAACGCAAGGCCGCCGGTGACACTCAGGGGATGGAGGCTTCAATGACCGAGATGTTCCGACTCTCCAATACCCTGGTGAACCTGCTCATAAAGCTTGACGCCTTGAACCATTGACGATTGGGTTACCGACACAGTGGGATAACCGTGCGGATTCTTTCATCAGACCCCCCATACGCCAGGACAAGGCGGGGGGCACGCTGGTTACCATCCCTGTGAAGCATTTTGTTAAGCATTTGTTACACAAAGATTAAATATTGATGTTCCTAGGGTTATCTCGTATGTCGTCAGCCGCAACTCGATAATACCCTTCCCTCAGATCAATTTGATTCATCGTTTCTTTGTTATTTTATCTTCTCAACTAAGACGAGAGGGTTCGTCATGGCTGAAAGCATCTCCCAATCAAGTGTATCCAACAATTACGACAAACAAGCCAAATCTCTGAACAACGACCCAACACCCGAAGCAAAAGGTGGTTCATGCCAACATGCAGTGACCACCGAAGAGCGGCTGCGTTCAATGCCTACTCCGTTGGAAAGATCTCTCTCTCAAACGGGATCGGGTAGCGTTCCGGATGAAGGTGTGGAAGATTCGAATACAAGCGGCACCGACAAAACCGCCTCGGCAACGGAGACAGCAGCCGAAGCAGCGGGCGATGGGGTTACAACACTGAAAGAGGGTTTTGAGGCATTACAGGTAGATAGTGCTTTCGATCAACTCAATAGCGACGGTGACAAGCTCTATATGCGCATGACCGGCGAGTTGAAAGGAAAAATCCAGGTGGGTCTCAAAGGCCAACTGGGTGCGGATATCGCGATCACTCGTGTAGGCGATGGCACCGACGCAGACTATCGGATAACCCTGGACAAGGAGTCCCTGGCTGCACTCACGGGTCAACTCTCCATACCCTACTTACCGGTAAAACTCGAAGCGGGTTTACAGACCGCGGACCGGGTTGAGATGACATTCGATAATAAAGAAGAAGCAATCAGGGCGACCAAGTTATTGCAACGCCTGGCAGTGGCCGATGTTGCTTCGGATGCTGCGGGAACCGCCTCGAACGGTGGCGCGAACCCAGTAGCCAATCCACTTACGGAAAGCGGAGCTCCAGGGAGCGTGAGCACGGCTGCGGTTGGTCTAACTCAGGGTGACCTTGCCTTTCTACAGGGCCATATCACTGCCTACGAACAGAAGGTGGGAGTGCGGGGACGTGTTGCCCTCGAGGCTCAGGCGCCACAACTCTTTTTACCCTTCAAGGCTTCGGCGGAGGGTCGCGTTGATCCACGGGTGGAGGTCACACGTCGGGTTGAGTTACCCCAAGCCGGTAAACCGGGTGGGTTGACCTATACCGTATCAGGTGACGTGCGTGTGGTTACCTTCACGCTCCACCCCACCTACTACGACCCCGTGCGCGAGGTCTTTCGCTCGGACCGGGGTTTCGAGGAACCTATTACTTCATATGGCGACTTCGAGTAATAAAATCTCGGTCGAAACATCGGCTGAATGGCGTGTACAGGGGCTCACGGACATTTCACGAGGTGACACTAACAAAACAGTGACACGCTTTGACATCAATGATATCAGTAATGCGGGGACTGCCCTGGGAATGCTGGCGGACGGCGATATCAGAGGCGCGGCAGCAGCCGTTGATACAGAGATCACGACCACTTTTCAACAGATTGAACGTAGTGGCTTTGCACTGCAGAGCGGCTTCAAGCTGAAAGTGCTCGAAGGTAACGCCGTGGAAGCCACCGTAATATTGGAAGCAGGTGTTGACGATGTGGTTTCCTCACAGCAGAGCCATATCAAACCCGGTCAGACAGAGCCCTCGACAGGAGTACCCTCGGTGACGGGTACCGCCCCGGTGGATGACGGAAATACCCTGGTTGTCGTACCGAGGGAAGGCGCTTCGCTACGCGATACCCCGCTGGGCAGACGCACCACGGTGATTCAACATGGCACCTTCCTGCACCAGACAGGTCAGGCGGTGACCGGTGTCGACGGCAGTCAGTGGATTCCAGTTTCTGGTACAGATGTCAACGATCAGCCAGTGAGTGGGTATATCTATGCCGGACTTACCAAGCCCCATGACAGCAGCCAAGGCGCTATGGATCCAACCGGCCGTACAAATCCAACCCTCGAATATCAACGTTATGATCAGGTTACGGTACAAGAGGGTGACAATCTGTGGGATATCGCCAAACAGAACAACGTCTCTTTCGATGAGCTCATCAGCTTGAATCAGGACCATTTAATATCGCCCGATTTGATCTTCGCTGGTGACAAAGTCTATCTGCCCGGCACTGAAAAAGCTCCGGCCTGAGCAGTCGATGGTGAAACGCCTGCCGCGACAGAAACGCCCACGACCACAGAAACGGCGCAACAGCCTCCCTCGGTCTCCGCCCCCCCTGAAGAGACAGCAACAACGGATGCACCACAACCGGGTGCTCAAGAGGGGGGTCGCTCGACGGATGAGATACTCCAACAATATCAAGTAGCTGATGACGAGGTATTGCCAGAATGGCGCCTCAAAGTCGCGAAGGGTTTGATACCATTGCCGTTCACCGAGCTTCGAAACAGGACTAAAACAGAAACTGATCTGATTCAGCAGTTGTACGATTCCAAGTCGAACGTCGTATCTAGCTATCTAGCCTTGGATAAATTCAACCGAATTGTAAGCAGCAGCGGGACCGACAATGAGATCAACGCCTTTCGCGTGGCGGATCAGTATTTTCCTCGCGTCGATGATCAGGGGGCTCCGATCCCCGGGGGCAATGACGGGCACAATGATGCGTTTCGCCATGCCTTTTACAGTGCGATGCTGACCAAGGAGTTTGGCGTTGGGTTTTCAGCCGCATTTGGTACCGCCCATGAAGGCTTACCCGGCAATGAAGCGGATCGCGAGGCGAGGGGGAAGCGGTTGTCATCGACCGCCATGGTGAACTGGTGTTCAGTAACCAGGAAGCGGTTGGTCACACCGGTAGAGCGGATGATGCTCCCGTCGATGGTGTGATAACCCCTCCGAAATGGAATACGGAATCAAATTGAATATACGAAACACAATAATCCGCAGCCTGTTGCTGGGCGTCCTGGCAACCGGCTGTAGTGGTGGTGAAGAAATGCCCTATGTATTCTCATCCAAAGTAAGCAAAAAACTTTCGGAGCTCTCTCAAAAAGGCCCACAAGGCGCAACCGTACTACTGAGTGATGTGACCCCGTTTCAATGGGACGAGGTACATATTTTTCCGCAAAGCAGCAGCGGCTAGTTGATCAACCGGAATGTCGGACCAAAGATGTTCGATGATGATGAGTTCTATGGCGAGAGCGGTGCATTGATGGTCTTTACCGACCACGACAAGATTGTCCACGCGCTCTCATTTGCCCCACCGCTCTATTTCGATACTGGTAAAAAATTCACCTATACACCCAGTGAAGCCGTGGTGGTGGCTCATACAAAGGATCCCGGACCCTATACCCTGAGCATCAAAGAGTAACCCAGTCATTACATAATGCACTGGCTTGGGAAGAGTTGCCTGGATGGATAAAGCGAAGTGGAATACGAGAATGCGCAGGTATTTCCCTGGATTCCGCTTTGCTTCATCCAGGCCATCTTCTCGATATCAGACAGGATGACGGATCAAGCGAATCAGTTTCGCCAACCGATCGTTCTCCGGTGGATCACCGACGATACACCAGGCATGTAGCACCGGATCGGGATATTCGAGCAGCTCGACAAAGGCCGCTCTCATATCCGGTTCGAGTTGCCGATAGTGTCGGTCGAGGAATGAGGTAAACAGATAATCGAGTTCCAACATCCCACGCCGGCATTGCCAGCGCAGACGTGGAATCTCCTCGGGCTCCTGAGATGTTTCGGTCATACCCTGCTCTAAATGGCATCCTTGAGCATCAAGGCTTTAATGTGACCGATGGCCTTGGTGGGGTTGAGGCCTTTGGGACAGGCTTCGACACAGTTCATGATGGTGTGGCAGCGAAACAGCTTGTAGGGCCCTTCCAGTTTGTCGAGGCGTTCCTCCCGAGCCTGATCCCGACTGTCGGCGAGAAATCGGCAGGCGCTCAACAGTGCCTGGGGACCGAGGAACTTGTCCGGGTTCCACCAGAAGGAGGGACAGGCAGTGGAGCAGCAGCCGCACATGATGCATTCATAGAGTCCATCCAGCTCGTCCCGCTGTTCGGGGGATTGCAGGATCTCCTGTTCCGGCAGAGGATCCTTGCGGGTGAGCCAAGGGTCCACCTGCTTGTACTGGGCGTAAAACTGACTCATGTCCACCACCAGATCACGGATCACAGGCCGACCCGGGAAGGGACGCACCTCCACCGGCTCCTTCAGTTCGGTCAGCGGGGTGATGCAGGCGAGCTTGTTGCTACCATTGACGTTCACCCCGTCGGAACCGCACACCCCTTCACCGCAGGAGTGGCGGAAGGTGAACGACTGATCCTGCTCACGGATCGCCAACAGGGCATCCCGCAACATCATGCCCTGGCGCGCTTCCACCTCGAAGGCCTGCATGCTGGGCTGGGAATCGGTCTCCGGGTTGTAGCGAAAAACGCTGAATTTCATTTCAACTCCTCGTTGTGGTTATCAACGGATCAGTAGACCCGCTCCTTGGGCGGAAAACTCTCAACCGTCAGGGGCTGCACCCGAACTCCCTTGTAGTCCAGACGATCTTCCTGCTTCCAGTACAGGGTGTGTTTCATCCATTCTGCATCGTTGCGCTTGGGATGGTCGGGACGGGAATGGGCCCCCCGGCTCTCTTTGCGATGCAACGCGGAAACCGCGATGGACATGCCCACGTCGATCAGGTTTTCCAGCTCCAGGGCCTCGGTGCGATTGGTGTTGAAGGTCCGGGTGTGATCGGTCAGGCGCACATCCTTGAGTTTCTCGCGTAGCGCCTTGACCCGCTCGACGCCCTCCACCATCATCTCCTCGACCCGGAACACACCGGCGTGATCCTCCATGGCCTTACGAAACTCCTTGCGCAGTTCACTCACCGTAATGCCATCACCCTGAGTGTCCCAGCGATTCAGCCGGGCAACCGCCTGCTCTACGCCCGCTTCATCGAGGGGGCGATGGGCCTTGTTCTGCTTCACGTAATCAATAATGTTGTGACCTGCAAGACGGCCGAAAACCAGGATATCCAGCAGTGAGTTGCCGCCCAGGCGGTTGGCCCCATGCACCGATGCACAGGCGCATTCACCCGCGGCGTAGAGTCCCGGCAGGGGATCGCCATTATCATCCGCACTTGGCATTACCCGGCCGAAACGGTCGGTGGGTATACCCCCCATGACATAATGGGCGGTGGGAAACACCGGAATGGGATCCTTGACCGGATCGACCCCGGCAAAAATCCGTGCGCTTTCTCGAATACCTGGCAGACGTTTTGCAATCACCGCCTCACCCAGATGATCGAGCTTGAGCATGACATGATCCGCCTCGGGTCCGCAGCCGTTACCCTCCCGCACTTCGGTGACGATGGAGCGGGCCACCACATCGCGGCTCGCCAAGTCCTTGGCATTTGGGGCGTACTTCTCCATGAACCGCTCGCCGCGCTTGTTGATCAGATATCCGCCTTCGCCGCGCACCCCCTCGGTGATGAGCATGCCCTTGCCGGCGATGCCAGTAGGATGAAACTGAAAAAACTCCATGTCCATCAGGGGCAATCCCGCGCGCAGCGCCATGGCCATGCCATCACCGGTATTGATGTGGGCATTGGAGGTGGTACGGAACACCTGGCCGCATCCGCCGGTGGCCAGCAGGGTGGTCTTGGACTCGATCAGCAGGGGTTCACCCGTGGCGATGTTCAACACCAGCGCACCAAGTATCACCCCCTCCCCGTCCTTGATCAGGTCAACCGCGAAATATTCATCGTAGAAGTGGGTTTTGGCGCGCAGGTTCTGCTGATAGAGGGTATGCAGAATCGCGTGCCCGGTCCGGTCCGCCGCAGCACAGGTGCGGGCCGCCTGCTCGCCGCCGAAGTTCTGACTCTGCCCGCCGAAGGCCCGTTGGTAGATCTTGCCATTGGTCAGACGCGAGAAAGGCACCCCGTTGTGCTCCAGTTCGTAGACCGTGGGGATGGCCTCCCGGCACATATATTCGATTGCATCCTGATCTCCCAGGTAGTCTGAGCCTTTCACCGTATCGAACATGTGCCAGTGCCAGTTATCCGGAAACACGTTTGCCAGGGCCGCGTTGACCCCGCCCTGGGCCGCCACGGTATGTGATCGGGTCGGGAACACCTTGGAGACCACCGCCACCTTGAGATTGGCGTTGGCCAGTTGCAGGGCCGCATTCAGACCAGCGCCGCCGGCCCCCAGGATGAGTGTATCGAAACGTTGCTTTTGCAATGTCATGTCGTAATTAAACCTTTATCTGTTCAGGCGAGGTGCGCCAGGAAGATGATCCGCAGGACCCACAGACCGCAGCCAACCAGCACTAAGCCGATGACGCTGAGAATCGTGACCCGGGCTACGGTGGGGTGCACATAGTCGATCAGCACATCCCGGATACCGACCCAGGCATGCAGCAGCAGCGAAGCGAAAAACAGCAGTAAGCCGAATTCCACCAACGGACCGGACACCCAACCCTGCCAGGCCGGATAATCCGCCGGTGGACTGAAGATCATATGCTGCAGGAAATACAGGGTGAACAGGATCAGGTAGAGCGCGGAGACACGCTGCAGAAACCAGGCCTTCAAACCACTGGCGCGACGGCTCATGACAGACCTCCCAGCAAGATCAGGGCCAGTACCGGGGCTCCCACAATCACCGCCCAGGCGGTCTGGCGATAGACCGGTTTATCGACCCCGATATCGATATCGATCAGCAGATAGCGGATGCCGGCCAGCAGGTGATGCATCAGTCCCCAGAGAAACAGAAACAGTAGCATCTTCACCAGGCCATAGTGGAGAAACGCACGGGCATCCGCGAAGCCGTCGGTACCAGAGAGTGACCGGTCGAACAGATAGAGGGCAAAGGGTATCGATACCACCATCACCACCCCGGTCACCCGGTGAATGATCGACATAATGCCGGCAATCGGCAGACGTATCTTCATGAGGTTGAGAAAAACCGGTCTGGGTTTGGTTTCTAACATGGCGATCGCTTCCGCTGGTTATTCGTTGATTATCAGGGTATCAGTCGTTTTTCATCATGCAACTGGCGCGTACCGAGGCCAGCGCGGTCATGTTCAGCAGACCGCGCACACTGATGCTGGGGGTGACGATGTGCGCCGACTTGGCGGTACCCACCAGAATCGGTCCGATGGCGATTCCCTCCCCCAGCACCTTGAGCAGATTGAAGGAGATATTCGCCGCGTCCTGGTTGGGCATGATCAGCAGATTGGCCCGGTCCTTCAGACGGGAGTTCGGGAACCGCTGATCGCGCAACTCCTTGACCAGTGAGAGATCCGCATGCATCTCACCCTCGACCTCCAGGTCCGGCATACGTTCGCGCACCAACGCCAAGGCATCGCGCATCTTGCGTGAGGATACCGACGAGTGACTGCCGAAATTGGAGTGGGAGAGCAGCGCCACCCGGGGCTCTACACCGAACCACAGAACCTCTTCGGCACACAGGGCAACGATCTCCGCCAACGCCTCGGCACTGGGATCTTCCTGTACGTAGGTGTCGGCGATGAACAGGGTGCCGGAATGCAGTACCAGGGCGTTCATGGAGGTCAGTTTGTTGACCCCGCTCTCGGTACCCACGATCTGCTCCACATAGCGAAGATGCTTGCGGTAACGGCCCACCGTACCACAGATCATCGCATCCACCTCCCCCAGAGCGAGCATCAGCGAGGCCAGCACCGTGGGGTTCTGGCGCAGGCTCTTGCGCGCCTCCTTGGGTGAAAAGCCCCAACGTTGGACACGCTCGAAGAAAGCCTCCGCATGGCGTTCGAAATGGGGATAGGCGAACGGATCGATCAGCTCGAAATCCGCCTCCTCCCGCAGGCGCAAACCCAAGCGGGCAATGTGCTCATGGATAACCGCTCGCCGCCCTACCAGAACAGGGCGGGCCAGTTGCTGATCCACGACCTGTTGGGCAACCTGGAGTACCCGCTCTTCCTCACCCTCGGCATAGATGACCCGGCGCACCTCCTCCCGAGCCCGTTCGAACACGGGGCGCATGGTCATACTGGTGCGGAACACCCGACTCTGCAGACGGTTGCGGTAGGCCTTGAGGTCGGTGATCGGACGTTGCGCGACCCCCGACTCCATGGCGGCCACCGCTACCGCGAAGGGAACGGTCTCCAGCAGACGCGGGTCGAAAGGTTTCGGAATCAGGTATTCAGGGCCAAATTGCAGGGTCTGGCCGCCATAAGCGGAACGTACCACATCGGAGGATTCCGCCTGGGCTAACTCCGCGATCGCCTTGACGCAGGCAAGTTTCATGGCGTTGTTGATCTCCCGCGCCCCCACATCCAGCGCCCCGCGAAACAGGAACGGGAAACACAGCACGTTGTTGACCTGATTCGGGTAGTCGGTGCGCCCGGTGGCGAGGATCGCGTCGGGCCGAACCTCCTTGGCGAGTTCCGGGAGGATCTCGGGGGTCGGGTTGGCCAGCGCCATCACCAGCGGGCTCGCCGCCATCTTCGCCAACCACGGTGCCTTAAGTACCCCGGCTGCGGACAGACCGAGGAAGATGTCCGCGTCCTCCAGAGCCTCGGCCAGAGTACGCATCGGGGTGTCCACCGCGTAGCGTGCCTTATAGGGATCCATCTCTGTGGTACGCCCTGTGTAGACCACCCCGGCGATGTCGGTTACGACGATGTTCTCTTTTCGCAATCCCAGATCCACCAGCAGATCCAGGCAGGCAAGCGCCGCGGCGCCCGCCCCGGCAGTCACCAGACGTACCGATTCGATCGATTTACCCACCACCTTCAAGCCGTTGAGAATCGCCGCGCTGACCACAATCGCGGTACCGTGTTGATCGTCATGAAAAACCGGGATATTCATCCGCTCCTTGAGGGCCTGTTCGATGATGAAACACTCCGGCGCCTTGATATCCTCCAGGTTAATGCCACCGAAGCTCGGTTCGAGCCGGGCTACGGTCTCAATGAATAATTGGGGATCCCGTTCCTCAATCTCGATATCGAATACATCGATATCTGCGAACTGCTTGAACAGTACCGCTTTACCCTCCATCACCGGCTTGGACGCATGGCTGCCGATCGCCCCCAGGCCAAGCACCGCAGTACCGTTGGTGATCACCGCCACCAGATTGCCCCGCGCGGTGTATTCCGCCGAGGTATTGGGGTCTTTTTGGATCTCCTCACAGGCGGCCGCCACCCCCGGAGAGTAGGCCAACGCCAGGTCGCGCTGGTTGGCCATGGGTTTCGTCGCCTTGATTTCGAGCTTGCCCGGTTTGGGGTGGCGGTGGTAGTGCAGCGCTGCGGCATGCAGCTGTTCGGTTTTGGATCCTGGTTTGGAACTTGAGGAATCCTGCATCATCGAAAGCCCTTCATGTGATCGATCGCCTCCGGCAAAAAGAGTGAGATTTTCGGTACGTAGGTAATCAGTATCAGGAACAGCAACAACAGCCCCAACCAGGGCAGTGCCGCGCGGATCACCCAACCAATCGAGTTGCCAGTGATCCCGGCGGTGACGAACAGATTCAGTCCGACCGGTGGCGTGAGCATGCCGATCTCCATATTGACTACCATGATAATTCCCAGATGAATCGGATCAATACCCAGCTTGACGGCAATCGGAAACAGGATCGGCGCCATGATCAGGAGCACCGCCGAGGGTTCCATGAAATTACCCGCCGCCAATAGAAGCAGATTCACCACGATGAGAAACATCCAGGGCGCCAGCCCCCAACCAACGATGGCGTCCGCAATGGCGTGGGGGATACGCTCAGTGGTCAGTACGTGGGCGAACAGCATGGCGTTGGCGATAATGAACAGCAGCATGATGCTCACCTTTGCCGCATCCAGCACCGTTTGGCGTACCTCCCGATTAAAAAACACCTTGGGCAGGGCCAGGGTGGATTGGGTGAGATTGCGCGCAAGCATCGGTGCCAGGGATTCCCCTTCCCGGCGCCAGGGCACCCCCTTGAGCGGCCCCATGTCCCGGTAGCCGAACACCGATACCAGAAAGGCATAGACGGCCGAGACCGCGGCCGCCTCGGTGGGACTGGCGACACCACCGTAGATGGAACCCAGCACGATCACGATCAGCAACAGCCCCCCTGAGGCGATGAAACCGGAGCGGAATATCGCCTTGAAACCGGGCCAGGGTTGGGATGGCAGCCCCAACACCCGGGCCGCGATGTAGATCGCCACCATCAGGATCAGCCCCATCAGAATGCCGGGAATGAATCCCGCCATAAACATCTTTGCGGCGGAAACCTCGGTGGCAGCCGAATAGACCAGCATAACGATGGAGGGGGGTATCAGAATGCCCAGGGTGCCGGCATTGGCGATGACCCCCGCGGCAAAACTCTCCGGATAGCCGGAACGCACCATACCGGCGATGACAATAGTGCCGATCGCCGCCACCGTGGCCGGTGACGAACCGGAGACCGCAGCGAACAACATGCAGGCCATGACCGAAGCCATCGCCAGTCCGCCCCGGATATGACCCACGCAATCCACCGCGAAATTGATCAGACGCTTAGCCACGCCACCGGTGGAGAGAAAGGCCGAAGAGAGAATAAAGAATGGAATCGCCAGCAGGGTATAGTGTTCCGAGAGGGACCCGAACAGCTTCAACGCCACCGAGGCAAGGGAGTCGGAGGAGAAGAACAGGATCGTGACGATGCTCGAAAGACCCAGCGCCACGGCAACCGGCATGCCGATGAGCATACATATGAAGAGCAGCAGAAACAGGGAGAATGTCGCCATCAACGGGTCCTCCCGGAATTCTGTCTCTGCTCTTCCGCCAGTTCATTCGCCAGCTGCATGCTCTCCCGGGCCTCATCCGAGTGGGAAAAGCCCATCGACTCACCGGTGATGACACCCCAGAGCAGTTGCAGCAGGCGGATCGAAAAGAGACCCAAGCCGATGATGAGAATGCTGTGCGCGATCCAGGTCTGGACCGGGATATCCTCCAACTCGATACCGATCTTTTTCATCTTGGCGAGATAGATCCAGGAACCGTAAAGGAACAGTCCGCAGTAGACCAGACTGAGAACGACCGCGATCCCGGAAACGATTCTGTGGGGTAGATCGGGGAGTTTTTGCACGAAGGCATCGACTCCGATATGCGCCCCAACCTTGAGGCCATAGGAGATACCGAAGAGAACGAACCAGGCTGAGAGATGCAGGGTCAGCTCCTGAGCCCAGAGAAAACCGCTGTTGAAGACAAAGCGCATCACCACTTCGGTGAAGACCAGCAGGGTCATGGCGACCAGCAGCAGAGAGATAATAGTCTCCTCCGCCTGGTTCAGCATCTGTTTCAGCATTGCTGTTTCTCCTCGGCTCTTCGGTATCCGGTCGTGGTGATAGGACAGGATGTGTTGTTATTAATCCGGCGAACGCGGGAGGGTGATGCACCCTCCCCGCGAATACCCGGCAGACCCGGCAATGGGTCACATATTATTGGAATTATAGGCGGCATCAATTAGATCTTTGCCAATTTCCCCCTCAAATTGCTTCCACACCGGCTTCATCACCTCAACCCACTGAGCCCGCTCTTGCGGCGTCAGAGCGATCACCGTGCTGCGTCCGGAATCGATGATCTTCTGGCGATCCTCGACACTCTTCTGTTCCGCCACCTTATTGCCAAAGGCAATAGCTTCGTCCAGGGCCTTTTTCACCTCGGCACGAATATCATCCGGCAGATCCATCCAGAACTCTGTGGATGTCACCACCATGTAGTCCAGTAGACCATGATTGGACTCGGTGATGGGTGAACACCTCGGAGAATGGCTTCTTCAACGGAGTAGCGTCCACCGCTTCGAACTGAGCCGCGAGTACATCCGATGTCATGATGCGAAATTTCTGTCCGGACGCGTCGGCGGGGACATGGATCGGCTTGCTGGAAGAGAGCTGTTTCATGCCGTTGTGAATATAACCCAGGCCAATCAGGCCTTTCTTTTTCATTGAGCTCAGCAACTTCTGGCCGGATTCGCTCTGCTGGAAACGCTCCACGGCCTGCATATCCTTGAACAGAAAAGGCAGGTCGAACAGTTGCAGTGAACGAGTGTAGCTCTCAAACTTGGAAAGTGCCGGCGCCGCCATCTGAACATCGCCCAGCAGCATGGCCTGGAGTACATTGTTGTCGCCGAACAGTTGGGAGTTGGGGTAGACCTCAACCAGAACTTTTCCTTTCAGGCGCTGCTCCACCAGCTCCTTAAACTTATTAGCCATCTGGCCTTTGGGGGTGTTCTCCGCCACGACATGGGAGAACTTGATGACGATCGGCGCCGCCGATACTGGAACCGTGACCAGACAGGCCACCAGTGAGATAAGAAGACAGAGTCTGCGCATTTGATCCTCCTCGACAGGATATGGGCTTATTGTTTTCAACCGGGGGTTGAAGGCGGATCTCCCCGATTCATTCGATGAAAGCGGGTTTCAGATCAAGGCAGACAGGAGCAAAATCGGGGCCAATTCGTCTTAACTCGAAATTTATAGGAGCAATCCCTTCAATCAGCGGGTGCGTAAAACGAGATGAGCTGTGTCAGGTTACAGGGAATGAAGCCCTATTACGGCGGTGTATGGAATCAAATAAACGAAGACTCAAAAGTATTGCGGTGATTTTCTGATCGGTGTTCCGTTCTGGTATAAGCCAATTTTCGGCGGATTTACGCCAACTCACTACTCAATAATGGGTGAAACTTACCCATTACATAAGGAACGGAACCCATCTTCCAGGCTCACGACCCAGTCATTTCTTCTGCCCGGAAACCTCCTTCCAGGAAACCTCCCAGGGACTGTTGAGCCAACGACTGGCCGCACTCGAAAAACTTGTTGCAGAATCCTCCTCGGGCAATGCGATAATTTCGATCTCCTCTTCCACCGCAACTTCCTCCACCCCGGCAATCTGGTGGTTTTCCATAACAAAGCTGAGCTTGTTCAGTGGCACACCGGCACGCAGAAGCTTCTTGTCACGTTCCAGGTTGGAAACCACCCCACTGAGGATCTGCTTCATGGCTTCGGGATAGTTTGGATTGGTCAGCATTTGCCGCACCTCCGATTGCATCTCCTGGATCTTCTCCTCCGCCCGGGTACGCTGTACCTGTTCCTGGCGATCGAGATCGACCAGTTTCTGACGAAGAATCTCCCGAGAGACAGGGATCGTGGCGCCAGGCGTCTGGACCCCCCGCTTACGCAGCAACACCCGAAGGGATACCGCCGTCTGCGCGGTACGCTTAAACTCATCGAGAAGATCCATGGGACTCTCCTCCTGAGTGGTGCTGGACAGGGTGATGAACTCGATGCCTTCGTCGCTACTGAGATCCTGATCTGAAAACGCAAGAATCCTGTCCAGGGTTCGCTTGACAACCGACTCGAGATTGGCGTAGTAGACTTGGATCTGCTTCACCGGCAGGTTTCGCAGACTATCACTCAAAGCACCGTAAAGCTGCAGGGCCTTTTCCGGAATCTCCTTCGAGGGCACACCCAGCACCATGACCGCATTCAGGCTTTCCTGCATGCTCTCTATGGCCTTTGTGATTTCAACGATTTGCTGAAGTATCTTGCGCTTGTCCTCGAGATTGGCGATATCGGTTCGCATCATCTCGTTAAGGGAGTCATTCGACACCATAGTTTCTCCTTGGCTAATTACCACGCCTCCATGATATCGGCCATTACACACGACGCTTGAGCAAAGGATGGCATCCAGGAATATCGTAACGCCAGGCGTCCTGGATCCCGGCTTGCGCCCACTAACTGTCCGAAATATCTGCAATAGAAATTCTCATAGTGACAACGCCACTTGAACTTTGTTGATATCCCGCCACCGTTCTCGTCTGCGCTGATCGACGACCTGCCCGGTTTCAGAATGCTGAAATACGTGGGACTGCAAAATGACAAGGCAACAATGTAGTGACACTTCTATGCGGTTACATTGGCGGTACAACGGAACCATCAGGTTTGTGGTGATTGGCGTTTATTTGCGGTTCAGTGCTTTTAAGTACCGTTGAAATCAAACCCCATTCATCCGCCGCAGACATGCTCCCACGTCAAGCCGAACCTGGACAGATATTTCCGCAGCCGATCGGCGTCATTGGTGCTGCTTTTTCTCTGCCGAGAGACATTGAACAGGGTACGCCCCGCCTCGGAGAGAGAGGCTGACCGGGCACAGACCCTGATCACCGAAGCCAGTTGCAGACGGTCGAATAGATCGAGTTGCGTCAGGGCTTCGGCAGGCATCAGCAGCTCCAGACCCTCATCAAGGGCATCGCTCTTTTGCCATTGGTTGCGCAAACGCAGGATCTCATCGGCCACATCCTCCTCCGTGATACGCCCCCCTTCGGCCAGCGTGGCGAGCCGGGAAACCGAGGCGGACAGTTCACGGAAATTACCGCGCCATTGCGTGTCCGGATCGGTGGCGTACGCCAGATATCGTTGCCGGGCGGGCTTGTTGAATCGCAAACGACGGCCGAGTTCCCCCGCCTGTCGCTCCAATTCAAATTCCAGATTAGGCTCGATGTCCTCCGGCCGCTCTGCCAGCCCCGGAAGGTGAAAAGTCCAGAGGTTGATGCGAGCATAGAGGTCTTCCCGGAACCGTCCCTGTTCGACATCGCTACGTAGATCACGGCAGGTACCCGCAATCAATTGAAAATCACTCTTCACCTCATGATCCGATCCCATGGGATAGAAACGTTTTTCCTCGATTGCCTTGAGCAGCATCGATTGTTCATCCAAGCCCAGCTCACCGATCTCATCCAGAAACAACACCCCCCCATCGGCCTGGCGCAACAGTCCTTCCCGTTCACCGACCGAACCGGTATAGGCACCTTTGGTATGGCCAAACAGGGCCGACATGGTGCCTTCCCCATGCAGGGTGGCGCAGTTGACTTCGACAAAGGGGCCGTTGAGCCGGTGACGCTGGTGTTTGAGCTGGTAGATCTGACGGGCGAGAAACGACTTACCGGCCCCGGTGGGGCCCAGCAGGAGTATGGGCGCCGAAGAACGGTTGGCCACCCGTTCGATGGCATCGATCATCTGGTTGAAGGCGGGATTCCGGGTGGCGATACCCGATTTCAACAGGTTGAGTGTCTCCTCCCGCTCTTCGGCGAAGCGCTGAGCAATGCGATCGTAGCGGGACAGGTCGAGATCGATGACGGTATAGCTGCCCACCTCCCCTGTCCGTTGTTTGGGTGGTGGCGCGCTTTGCAACAGCCGGGCGGGGAAGTAGTTCGCCTCGGTAAGCAGAAACAGGCAGATCTGGGCGACATGGGTACCGGTGGTGATGTGGATCAGATACTCCTCCTGCTCTGGCTCGAAGGGGTAACCCCGAGCAAAGTCATGCAGGGCAGCATAGACCTGTTCGAAATCCCAGGGATTCTCCAGGGGCATCGGATGCCAGACCAATTCCGTTTCCGGTGACACGGCGGCGATATCCTTGGCCAGGATCTCCATCACCCGTTGATACCTGTCCGGTTGATAAAAGAGCTCCAGGCGGTCGATCAAAAGATCCTCCTGCTGACAGAGTGACAGACTGGGGCGCCATTTCTCCCAGCGACCCTTGCCACGCCCCTCGTCCAACACCGCGCCGAGAAAACCCATCACCACCATCTTTTTCATTCCATGTTTCCTTTCGCCCGAATCACCACGATATTTAATTATAATATCTTATATATAAATATAATTTTTCGCGAAACCAACTTACAGTCATCCTGACAAAAATCCGGCAGTGTTTAAAATAATATCTGTCAATTCATAATCTTAGTTACTAATCAAAAAAACTGGCACGCTCTTCGCTTATTCCCAAGTGACTTAGAAATTATTGTTCTGATCCAAGGGATGACACCATGGCCAACAAGTTGCTTTTTCCCGCCGCCTCGCAGCATTCACTGAAGACGGACTGTGTTAACGAAGCCGGTGGTTCTGCCTATCGCCTGAGCGCCCGGCATGCCCTGGCGCAGTATGCGGTAACCGGATGCCTGAATGGCACCTACTATGCCGGAGCGGAAACTCAACTGGAGCAGGTGATCGCACTGTGCACCCGGGTGGAACCGGAGTTTATCGCTCGTACCGCAATCTGGTGCCGTCATCATGGTGGCATGAAGGATATGCCAGCGCTGCTGTGCGCCATCCTCGCCGCACAGGGCAGTGAGTGGCTGCCGGTTGCCTTCGCTCAGGTCATCGATAACGGACGCATGTTACGCAACTTCGTGCAGATCCTGCGTAGCGGAGCGCTGGGTAGAAAGTCCCTGGGAACCCGACCAAAGCGTCTGGTGCAACAGTGGCTGAACCAGGCCAGCGAACAGCAACTGCTGGCCGCGGCGGTGGGCAACGCGCCGTCACTGGCCGATGTGGTGAAGATGGTGCATCCAAAGCCTGCGCAAGCCTGGCGCTCGGCCTTCTTCGCCTGGTTGATCGGGAAGCCCTATGACACGGCGGCGCTGCCGGTCTCCCTGAGTAGCTTCGAACGTTACAAGCGAGAGGGTGGAGAGCTGCCCAAGGTGCCGTTTCAGATGCTGACTTCACTGCCCCTGGGCGAGTCGCAATGGGCAACCCTGGCGCTACGCGGAGGCTGGCAGATGGTGCGGATGAACCTCAACAGCTTCCAGCGCCATGGGGTATTCCTGCAGCCGAAGATGATCAATAAGCTGGCGCGGCGCCTGGCGGATGTGGAGTCCATCCGCAAGGCTCGGGCGTTTCCCTACCAGTTGCTGACGACCTATCAATCGGCATCCGGGGTGCCGGAACCGATACGCCGGGCGTTGAAGCAGGCGATGGAAATCGCCCTGAGTAACGTACCGGAACTGCCGGGTCGGGTGGTGGTATGTCCCGATGTATCGGGATCGATGCACAGCCCCGCCACCGGTTGGCGACGGGGTGCGACCACTGCGACCCGCTGTATCGATGTGGCAGCACTGATCGCCGCGGCCTTCCTGCGCAAGGACCGCCGCACCCTGGTGCTGCCCTTCGACTGGGAGGTATCCCGGGTGCGTATCGACACGGACGCAGGGGTGATGGAAAACGCCACCCGCCTGGCCTCGATCGGTGGCGGAGGAACCGATTGCAGCGCCCCATTAAAGTGGTTGAACAGACACCGGGAGCAGGCCGATCTGGTGTTGTTGGTATCGGACAACGAGTCCTGGGTCGGATCCGGCCGGCATGCCTCCAGCGAGGTGATGCACGAGTGGACCCGATTCCGGCAACGCAACCCGGCGGCTCGGTTGGTTTGTCTCGACATCCAGCCCTACGCCACCACCCAGGCGCCGGAGCGCGAGGATATCCTCAACATCGGCGGCTTCAGTGATGCGGTCTTTACCCTGATCGAGCAGTTCGCCAGGGGACGGATGCAGACGGGGCACTGGGTTAGCGTGATCGAACGCCAACCGCTGGCAACAGCGTAGCAAGAGGGGCGGGCAATGGGGCCCGCTCCGCCTGACGATTTCGGGCGAATGCAGGTGGAACTACATCACTTTTAATGACGTGGTCGCGGGTTCGAATCCCGCCACCTCCACTACGACGGAGGTGTAGCTCAGTCTGGTAGAGCACGATGTTTCACCACTCCTTGTCGCCCACCTATTTACTACTCAAGCTGAGGCACCTCGTTCCCACGCTCTGCGTGGGAATGCAGACCCAGCCTGATGCGAACACATCAGACCAGGGCAATATCATATCGCTCAGGTATGCGTTCCCACGCGGAGCGTGGGAACGAGGTATAGCCAGGAGTAAATGAAAACGGTTTCGCGGCGAATGCCGATGGCGCTACTTGGAAAACGCACCTTGCTTGCAAGGTCCCGCAAGGGGTCCGGGTTCAAACCCCGGTCCGGCTTCGGCCGGGTGGCGAAATAATCGCGTCATCGAATCTGGTCGCCGCACCTAAACAAGGGTGCAAACAATCCCATCCATGGGACTTCGACAACACCCATACAACGGAGCAGGAAGATGAAAACTGGAAATTACGACGTAATGCAGACCGAGCAGGGACATCCGGTCAAAATGTGGACCCAGGGAGTACCCGTGGATGAAAAGGCCAAGGGGCAGTTGCTGAACGCATCCCGCCTGCCCTTCATCCATAAATGGATCGCGGTGATGCCCGATGTGCATGTGGGTAAGGGGGCGACCATCGGCTCGGTGATCCCCACCCGGGGTGCGATCATCCCCGCGGCGGTGGGCGTCGATATCGGCTGCGGCATGATGGCGGTACGCACCAGTCTGCAGGCTGGCGATCTGCCCGACAATCTGGCGCCAATGCGCAGCGCCATCGAACAAGCGGTGCCCCATGGCCGAACCAAGGGACGGCGCGACAACGGTGCCTGGGGAACACCTCCGACGCAGGTCGATGCGGTATGGAAAGAGCTCCTGGAACCCTTCGGGCGTATCGTGGAAAAATACCCCCGCCTGAAGAACACCAACAACCATGTTCACCTGGGAACGCTGGGAACCGGCAACCACTTCATCGAGGTCTGTCTGGATGAGCACGAGGCGGTCTGGGTGATGCTCCACTCAGGGTCACGGGGCGTCGGCAACGCCATCGGCAACCTGTTCATCGAACAGGCCAAGGAGGATATGCGGACCTGGCATATCACCCCGCCGGATCGGGATCTGGCCTATCTGCCGGAAGGCACCGAGCATTTCGACGACTACGTCGAGGCGGTGGGATGGGCGCAGCATTTCGCCCGCCGTAACCGTGAGTTGATGATGGCGGCGACCCTGGGCGCACTGCGTCAGGTCATCAGCAAGCCCTTCGAGGCCGACAGCATGGCGGTCAACTGTCATCACAACTATGTGCAGCAGGAAGCGCACTATGGTGAGAAGGTGTGGGTGACACGCAAGGGTGCGGTCCGCGCCGGCGCAGGGGAGCTGGGTATCATTCCGGGAAGCATGGGTGCGCGCTCCTATATCGTGCGCGGAAAAGGCAATGCGGAGAGCTTCTGCTCCTGTTCTCACGGCGCGGGCCGGGTCTACTCCCGTACCGAAGCCAAGCGTCGCTTTACCCTGGCGGACCAGAAGCAGGCGACCGAAGGCGTGGAGTGCCGCAAGGACAGCGCCGTGATCGACGAGATCCCGATGGCTTACAAGGACATCGACGCGGTGATCCATGCCCAGCGGGATCTGGTGGAAGTGGTACATACCCTGCGGCAGGTGGTCTGCGTCAAGGGATAGGATAGGAAATGAGATGAACGATTCAAGCAACCTCATCACCATTGACGGTTCCCTGGGCGAAGGGGGCGGACAGGTACTGCGTAGCGCATTGACTCTGTCGCTGATTACCGGCCGCCCCCTGCGCATGATCAACATCCGCGCCAAGCGCAGCAAACCCGGGCTGATGCGTCAGCACCTCACCGCAGTGCAAGCCGCTGCGACTATCGGTGCGGCGGAGGTAGATGGCGCTGCCGCGGGCTCACAATCCCTGCTGTTTCAACCACAGACCGTCAAGGGGGGCGATTACCGCTTCGCCATCGGCACCGCGGGTAGCTGCACTCTGGTGCTGCAAACCGTTTTGCCGGCCCTGTTAGCCACGGGGGTTGAGGCGCGGCTGCAGCTCAGCGGCGGCACCCATAACCCAATGGCGCCGCCTGCCGACTTCCTGCAACTCGCCTACCTGCCCCTGCTACGGAAAATGGGAGCCGATATCGAAATGAGCCTGACACGGTATGGCTTCTACCCTGCGGGCGGCGGGGAATTGGAGCTGCAGCTGGCGGCAGGGAACCCGTTGCAACCCCTCTACCTATCCGAACGGGGCGCACTGCGGCGGGCTAGCGCCGAGGCGTTAATCGCTTCCCTACCCGCACAGATCGGAGAACGGGAGTTGGAGACCCTGAGCCGCACCCTGAGCTGGGATCCGTCCCAGCTCCATCTGCGCGGTATCAGCAACAGTCAAGGGCCCGGTAATGCCCTGGTCGCCAGGCTTGAGTATGAGCATGTGACCGAGGTCTTCACCACCTTTGGCGAGAAACGGGTCAGTGCTGAGAAGGTGGCGGGCAAACTCTGTCGCCAGATCAAGGCCTATCAGAAAAACAACGCCCCGGTAGGGCCTCATCTCGCTGACCAGCTGTTGCTGCCACTGGCAATCGCGGGAGGTGAGTTTGTCACCGGGAAGCCGACCCAACATACCCTGACCAACATGGAGACCATCAATGCCTATATGCCCGGTTGTCTTGCCAGCCAAGAAACAGCCGATGGAATGACGCGGATATTTCGCCGATAGGTTCAGGAGAACACCAGCGACATACCCAATTCGAGGCCCAGCAGACTTGCGGCGCTGTCACGATTGACCGCAAGCTCTACCAGACCCAGCGAATTCCGGTACCAAAATGGCGCTCCCTGCGGTACTTCGCTGAACGTCCGCGCA
>JARRNW010000100.1:0-9103 GCA_037384565.1 Candidatus Thiodiazotropha sp. | reverse complement strand
CTTTCCCAGACAGTCGAGCCCCGCCCAAACGGCCCCAAATAGCACCCTGAACTCCGAAACTTGAGTTAGATTAACTATTCTCACATCTAATTAAGTGTAATATTGACGCAATTAGGTCAATAACAGCAAAGATAAGGATGATTGGATGTTGTGTTGAAAAGTATGCCCAGAACAAGGCTACAGAGAATAGTGCTCGTAAATAACCTTCATACCGTCCTATTTCGACTGAAACATATTTCCATCTCCAGATAGCCCACCCAACGCCTAGTATCCCCAGCATTTGAACAAACAATAAATTAATAGCTGAAAATTTATCCCAATCTGATCCTCCAAGTAATACATTAATTTTAGATAATGTGGATATATGTTCAGAGTTTATGGCTGGGATTGCCATTGGTAACAATGCCAGAACATCGTAAACACAAAATGTCTTTATGATGGTTTTATATTTTCCATAACTTAACAAGCTTGATACTCCTCGAATTTTATTGCTCACCAATCTGACAACGGCCGGTAGGCGAATCAACCACGTTTGAAACTGTGTATGATTTTTTTGAATATCGGGGCATAGGCGGCCTTGTCCGTATCCCGGGCGACCGCGAGGAACAGATAGTACCCCTCATCGGAAAAGACCATGGTGTGCAGTATGGCTAATGGCGCGCCGCTGCGCTTATCCTTGCAGGTTGCTTGTAGTTGATAACCCTTCAGGCGGTCGACACTGACTGCCTCCTCATGGGATATTTGCGGTTCGTCGCACAGATTTTCCAGCTGTTGCAGACGGTTCCGGGTATAGGCCAGGGTATCTTGCGGCATCTGCCAATCCTGAGCGAACGAGGGGGTGATCGCGAAATAGGGATCGTCGTTCGGTTCCTTCGGGGGGATTCCGTTGCGGGTCAGTAACAGGGTGGTACTGATTTTTGTGGCGATCTTGAGATCTCCGGATTCCTGGACGTGGTAGCCCAATCCCTCGAAGACATCCGGTTTCACATCCCGTTGCCATCGGGTGTTCAGCAGCACCTGCTTCAGGGGGGCAGACCATTGCGTCTCCGCCTGCTCGGGAAAGACAGCCACTACCATCTCGGTGACCTGCTCGTTGCCGAAGAGTAACAGCCATTTGTAGAAAAGTACGCCGGATGCCCCCTGGCTGACGTGATACAGCATTGCCGGCTGATCTCCGAGCCTGACCTCATGTTGGTCCAGCAGGGTCATGCCGTGGCGTGCCAACCCCTTTGCTGAGAATCCATCGAGGGCCTTCGAGTAGGGCAGGGGCAACTCGCTCACGATGAGCGACAAGTCGGATGTCCCATGTTGGTATCCGCTGAAGCGGGTCGAGGGTTCAAATCCCACGGGCGGGTCAAGTGCGATTTGAGTACCGGGAACGCGTTCCAAGGCCAGTGCTTCGCCACTCAGGGTCAGAGTCAGCAAGAGTAACGCAAGTCTGATGATGCCGGGTTTCATGATAGCCTCCATTCACGTATTTCCAATCCTTTGCTTTTCCAAAAGTGTCAATCGGGGGGATGGTATCACTGCGTACCAATCGGGCCAAGCCAGTGACAAGGTTGTGGATTAAGGTTTTGTGATCTCCGCCTGTGCCGCTTCCCAGGCGAGTATGGCGAGTTTTCTAGTACTGCCCCAGTGGTAGGTGCCCACTTCTCCAGTGCCTCGAATCACCCGATGGCAGGGGATCAGGTAGGCCAGTCTGTTGGCTGCCAGGGCCGTGCCGACGCTACGTTGCGCTTTGGGTTGTCCGGCCAAACGGGCCAGTGTGCTGTAGGAGACAATCTGAGCGGAACCTATGCCGAGAAGCGCCTCCCATACCTTGATTTGAAAATTGCTGCCCTTGAGCAACAGATGAATTCGCTCGTTGCCAGGTTGGCGTGGAAAGATGCGGGTCATGAGGCGCTGCGCCCCGGATTGATTGGCTACAAACCGGGCCTGGGGCCAGGATTCCCTGAGCAGGGCCTGGACAGGCAGGTCGGCTGTTTCATGGAACGACAGGTGGCAGATGCCCCGATTGCTCCAAGCGATCAGCGCCGGCCCGAAGGGTGACTCAGCCAGTCCGAAATCGAGACTCACCCCTTCACCACCACGACGGATCTCCCCGGGTGTCATGGCCTCGCAGGTGACCATCAGATCATGCAGCCGGCCGGGTCCGGAGAGACCGATGTCGAGACTGAGGTTGAGGAGATCCCCGGATTCGTGCAATCGTGACAGGGCGTACTCTTTGGTCAGGAATTGCAGGAATCGTTTTGGGGAGACCCCGGTCCAGGTGCGAAAGGTGCGTTGCAGATGGTATTCGCTCAAACCGACGGCTGCGGCGATTTCGGCCAGAGAGGGCTGGCGAAATGCCTGCTGACGGATGTAGTTGATTGCGCGTGCGATGGTGGTATAGGTATCTGCCATGGATCCCCGCCGGGAAAAGATCCGCTACCGGTAGTTGTAAGTAGGTTTGAATCTTATCCACCCGGTGGCGGCTTCGCCACCCGATTCTTGCGCCGGGTATGGATGACTGTGAGGGGCGCTGAAACCGGAACAGGAATCCAGGAATATCGCACCGTCAGGCCTTCTGGATCCCGACATCCGCCGGGATGACGATGGTTTTTGGATTCAGTAAACCCAGCAAATTGTGCATTCATTCGTGGTGATTGGCGTGCATTTGCGGATAATTTTCTATATGTAGGGTCTTTTTTGAACCCGCTTGGCGAAGCGTGCATAGGATACTTAGGTGTATGAACAAATTATTAGTGGGACTAACCCTGTCATGGACAATAGCCGGATGTGCGTCATCCGGTGGTGTGAGCGAGGGGAGCGGCAAGCTGGTGATCTACGACTGTAGCAACGGCGAATCGGTTTCCGTACGCTACCTGCCCGAGGGGCAGATGGCTGAGTTGCTGTATCGGGGAGACAGTATCGAACTACAGCAGCAACCGAGCGGTTCGGGATTTGTCTATAGCGACGGGCCCGACTCCATTCGAGGTAAGGGTGACGAATTGGTTGTGGAGGCCGGGCGTAAGGTACCACTGCGTTGCCAGGCGCGATGATGCCAGGTTTTGATTATTGTCCCCGGTGCGGGCGAGAGGGATTGACCTGGAGCGAAGGCAAGCGATGGGTGTGTGAAGCCTGCGGTTTTATTTATTATCACAATATGGCCGCTGCGGTGGCGGCCGTTATATTGTGTGATCGAGAGATTCTTCTGACGTTGAGAAAGCATGAGCCCTCTCAGGGGATGCTGGATCTTCCGGGGGGCTTTGTTGATTATCATGAGACCCTGGAACAGGCCTTGACCCGGGAGGTTGAAGAGGAATTGGGTCTGCTCATGGACAGTCGGGATTGGCGTTACCTGTTCTCATTTCCCAATCGCTACGAATTTGCGGGCATCACCTACCTTACGGCCGATGCCTTCTTTCTTGTGGAGCTTGAAGCGAAACCGAAGATTTCGGTCGATGACGACGTAGCCGGGAGTGTCTGGATTGGACTCGATCAGGTGGATCTCAATGAGGTCGGCCTGGATTCCATTCGTTACGCAATCCGTGAACTCCAGGGGAGATGAGCTTAACGGCCCCAGCTTTTGAAGCGGCGTTTGCAATAGGTCAGCATCTCCGCGTGGTTGCGAAAATAGAGTTCGAAGCTGTCCTCGGCGGGGGCGTCGAATTCGCACCAGTCATTTTCATAGTCACGGCAGATCTGCGGGCGCGTTTCATAAATGCCGCAACCTCCATTGGGTTGCAGGTGCTCGCAGTCTCCTTTGACCAGTAGAAACCAGCCGTCATCGTCCTTGTAGATCTCGACCCCTGCATGGGAAACCTGCCACAGCAGGTGTTCGAAGTCGCTCTTCGAGCGGGGAGCCTCACCGATCGCCTCGGTCATATAGGTGCAGCATTTCGAGTTCGTGCAACGCTGGCACTTGCTGTCCATGGCTAGTCACTCTGTGGCTGAGGTGGTTTGGGGCCCCGCCGTCGGCGGCGGCGCTTCTTTTCTTCTCCTTCGCCCTTGGGTTTGTGGCCTTTATGATGATGCCCCTTGCCGTGGCCCTTGTGGCCATCCTTGTGGTGTGGTTGGCGACTGCCTTTTTCCGGATAGATGCGGCTCTTGGGGTCAACCTCGGCGAGCAGTTCCGATGAAACGGTCTGGACTGGGATGGCGTGCCCCACGTAGGTCTCGATGTCGGGCATTGAAAAGGCATAGGTTTCACAGGCGAAACTGATCGCCGCGCCGCTGGCTCCGGCGCGGGCCGTGCGACCGATACGGTGGACGTAGTCTTCTGCGTCCTCCGGCAGGTCGTAATTGATAACGTGGGTGATGTCCGGGATATGCAGGCCGCGGGCCGCCACGTCGGTGGCGACCAGCACCGGTAGTTCTCCGTCCTGGAAGCGTTTCAGCAGGCTGAGACGTTTCTTCTGTGGAACATCGCCGGATAATACCGCCGTGTTGATCTCGTTACCCTGCAGGTAGCCCCAGACCCGGTCGGCGGTGCGCTTGGTGTTAACGAACACGATACTGCGGGCGTTCTCGAGGCCTTTCAAGAGCCCCACCAGCAGCGGGATCTTTTCGTCATTGGCGGTGAGGTAACAGGTCTCGGTGATCTTCTCCGCGGTGACCTGCTCGGGTTCCACCTCGATGCTCTGGGGGTTGTTCATATGCTCGTAGGCCAGCTCCTTCACCCGGTAGGAGAGGGTGGCCGAGAACAGCATGCCAAGGCGCTGGTTCGGCGGCGGGCAGCGTCGCAGCAGGAATCGGATGTCCTTGATGAAGCCCAGGTCGAACATGCGGTCGGCTTCGTCCAGTACCACGACCTGGACCTTTTTCAGGTCGTAGATGTGCTGTTTGAAATAGTCGATCAGCCGTCCCGGGGTGCCGATGAGGATGTCGACACCCGCTTCGATCTGCTTGCGCTGCTGGTCGTAACCGGTACCGCCGAACACCGCGACGGTCTTCAGGCCGGTGTGGCGAATCAGCGCCTGGGCGTCCCGGTCGATCTGCACCGCGAGTTCCCGGGTCGGGGCGAGGATCAGGCTCAGGGGTTGGTTGGGGCGGCGTTCTTCGTCCGGCGGCTGTTTCAGCAGGTGATGCAATACCGTGATCAGGAATGCGGCGGTCTTGCCGGTTCCGGTCTGCGCCTGTCCGGCAAGGTCATTTCCCGACAGGCCGATGGGCAGGGTTTCCGCCTGGATGGGGGTGCAGTATTCGAATCCGGCCTCCTGGATGCCGAGGAGGATTTTTTCGTCCAGGTCGAAGTCGCTAAAACGGGTGTTGGTCAGGTGTTTGTCAGTCATGACGCGCAAGCATACCCGATAAACGTCCCGACTACGATGTTGGGGACAATTCTGAAAAAAAGTCCCCCCAACGGTCATCACATTCCCGTACAATCCCCTGCATGAATATCTACCTGATCTCGATCGGTAACCGGATGCCCCGCTGGGTGGTTGAGGGTTATGAAGAGTATGCCCGGCGGATGGTGGGTGAGTGTCGCTTGCGCCTGGTGGAGATTCCACCGGGCCAGCGGGGACGCAAGGCGGATGTGAAACGGGTGATTCAGGATGAGGGGGAGCGAATGCTCAAGGCAATCCCCAAGGGTTGCCGGGTGGTGGCGCTGGATGTGCCGGGACGTGCCTGGAATACCGAGCAACTGGCCGATCAGCTCAAGGGCTGGTTGGCCGGTGGCCAGGATCTGGCGCTACTGGTCGGTGGTCCGGAGGGACTCTCGGCGCAGTGCCTTGCGCGGGCGGATATGAGTTGGTCCCTGTCACCCCTGACCCTGCCCCATCCACTGGTACGGGTGGTGGTATCCGAGCAGCTCTACCGGGCCTGGAGCCTGTTGCGCAATCATCCCTATCACCGGGCGGACTGAGGATGATCTATCTGGCTTCCCGCTCGCCCCGCCGTCAGGAGCTGCTGGCCCAGATCGGGCTCGCCTTCGAAGTGTTGGATGTGGCAGTGGATGAGCGCATCCTCCCTGATGAGGGTCCGGAGCGCTACGCCCAACGGCTGGCCCTGGAGAAGGCCCAGGCAGGTGCGCGGACCCTGTCCCCCGGGCAGACCCGACCGGTTCTCGCGGCCGACACCTGTGTGGTGATACATGGCCGGATCCTGGGAAAGCCCGAGGATCGGGAGCAGGGGGTGTGGATGCTCAATCAGTTGTCTGATGCCACCCATGAGGTCTATTCGGCGGTGTCCCTGGGACGGGAACACTTCGAAACCCGTCTGAGCATCAGCCGGGTCACCTTTCGCGCCCTGACCTCTGATGAGATTTCGGCCTATTGGGCCAGCGGGGAACCGGCGGATAAGGCGGGCGGGTATGCCATCCAGGGGCTGGGGGGCCAGTTCGTACGCTGGCTGGAGGGGAGTTATTCCGGGGTTATGGGGTTGCCATTGTATGAAACCGCGGAATTACTTCAGCGGTCCGGAATCGAATTGTTAGGAATCCTGGCATGCGACCAGTAACGACGGAACACAATTAAAAACCAGATGCGATGCGATGAGTGAAGAGATTCTGATCAATGTCACCCCGCCGGAAACCCGTGTGGCCGTGATTGAAAACGGGGTGGTGCAGGAGATTATCATCGAACGCTCCGGTAAACGCGGTCTGGTGGGTAACATCTATAAAGGCAAGGTTTGCCGGGTGCTTCCGGGGATGCAGGCCGCGTTTGTGGATGTGGGCCTGGAACGGGCCGCGTTTCTCCATGTATCGGACATCGGAGATACCTCCGACAAGCCCCGCACGGACAATATCTACGAACTCCTGCGGGAGGGGCAGTACGTCATCGTCCAGGTGCTCAAGGATCCCATCGGCACCAAGGGGGCCCGCCTCACCACTAACATCTCGATTCCCTCCCGGCACCTGGTGTTCATGCCCTCCCTCGGCAACATGGGAATCTCTCAGCGGATCGAGGCGGAGGATGAACGTCAGCGCCTGCGCGAACTGCTCAACCAGGTGGCGGAGACCGGGGAGATCAGCGGCGGCTACATTGCCCGAACCGCCGCCGAAGGTGTCGATGAGTCCTCTCTGAAGGCGGATATGCGCTTTCTGGCACGGCTGTGGGCCTCGATTCAGGACCGCAGCAAGATCGCCAAGGGCATCGAACTGATTCATGAAGATCTCTCTCTGCCGCTTCGCTCTCTGCGGGATCTGGTCGGGCCGGATGTGGAGAAGGTACGGATCGACTCCAAGGAGACCCACCAAAAAGCGATCAACTTTGCCCAGAAGTTTATCCCGGACGTCAAACACCGCATCGAGTACTACCCGGGGGAACGCCCCCTGTTCGACCTCTACGGTGTGGAGGATGAGATTCAGAAGGCCCTGGAACGCAAGGTTCAACTCAAGTCCGGCGGCCATCTGGTGATTGACCAGACCGAGGCGATGACCACTATCGACGTCAACACCGGCGCCTTCGTGGGGCATCGCAACCTGGAAGAGACCATCTTCAAGACCAACCTGGAGGCGGCCCAGGCGATCTGCCGCCAGTTGCGGCTGCGCAATCTGGGCGGCATCATCATCATCGATTTCATCGACATGCTCGATCCGGAGCATCGCCGCCAGGTACTGCGCGCCCTGGAGAAGTGCCTGGCCCACGACCATGCCCGCACCCAGATCACCGAGGTCTCCTCCTTGGGGTTGGTGGAGATGACCCGCAAGCGTATCCGAGAGTCCCTGGAGCATGTGCTCTGCGAACCCTGTCCCTGCTGTGCCGGGCGGGGGTCGGTGAAGACCGCCGAGACCACCTGTTATGAGATCTTTCGCGAGATTCTGCGTGAGTCCCGCCAGTTCGACGTGGAATCACTGCTGGTACTGGCTTCCCAGGAGGTGGTGGACCGGCTGCTGGACGAGGAGTCCACCCATCTGGCCGAGCTGGAGCAGTTTATCGGCCATCCCATCAAGCTCCAATCGGAACAGCTCTACAGCCAGGAACAGTACGATGTCGTATTGATCTGAGCCGTCCTGTCCCCACGCGCTCGCCATGATGCACATTGCAAAAAAACTGCACACCAAGTTCTGGCAGCTGCTGGCCTGGCTGGTGATCCTGCTTGCCGTGCTGGTGAGTGTGATGCGTTATGCACTTCCGCACATCGACCTTTCTCCCTATCGTGCGGAGATTGAACGGGTGGTGGAGGCCAAGGCGGGCCTGCCGTTGCGCATCGGGACCATCGGCGCGGAGATCAAAGGGACCCACCTGACCCTGAGGCTGACCGATGTCAGCGCCCTGGATCCGCAGACCGGTGCGCCACGACTGACTGCGCCCCAGGTGTACATTACGGTACGTCTGCTGAAATCCCTGTTGAGCTGGCAGCTGCAGTTGGGAGACGGTCGCCTGGTGGGCACCCGGCTCAAGGCCAAACACCATGCGGACGGCAGTTTCACGCTTCATGGTTTCGGCCCCTCCAGCAGGGGCGAGACCGGCGCGGTTACCGATATTCTACTGGGACAGAATCACCTGCGCCTGCAGGATACGGAGATTTTGTTGAGCGGGTCGGCACCGGGACGCCCGCCCCTGCACCTGACCGGTGTGGTGGTGGATCTGATCAACGACGGATTGCGTCACCTGCTCTCCGTCAGCAGTGTCATTGGGAGCCAGGGCGCACAGCGGATTCGTCTGGTGGCTGACCTGCGACAGCCTGAGCCTACCTCCTGGGCCATGGGCGGCGCCTTCTATTTCAAGGCTGAGAATCTTCAGCTGGCTGACCGGCTCGCGGACTGGCTGCCACCTGGGTATCGGGTCGAGCAGGCCAACGCCGGTCTCGAGGTCTGGGGTGAACTGGAGAAAGGCCGGTTGCAACGCCTCGAAGGCAGTGGGGCGTTGCACCAGGTGCGGTTGTCCGGGCCGGATGACGCCGGAACCTTCGAATTGTCCGAGCTGAGCACCCAGCTGCGACTCGAAAAACGTCCCACTGACTGGTGGTTGGGACTGGATCGATTTTCCATAAGCCGGCCCGCCGGGGTTTGGCCCGTGGGACATTTGGATCTGGCCTGGTGGGAGACATCCCCCGCGGACAAAGGGTTCCACCTGCAGGCCGACTATCTTGACCTGAAAGGAATTTACGACTTTCTCAGTATTCTGCACCTGCCCGAAGCCGAATGGCATACCGCCCTGTTGGCTCTGGAACCCCA
>JARRNW010000099.1:0-9122 GCA_037384565.1 Candidatus Thiodiazotropha sp. | reverse complement strand
TGATCTGTTTGGCCTGCCGATAGGCTATATCGTGGACAGCAGCTCCCTGGCGGACCGTTATCGTGACCTCCAGCGGGTGGTCCATCCGGACCGTTACGCAAATGCCACGGAACAGGAACGGCGCCTCTCCGTGCAGGGCGCTTCGTTAATCAACGAGGCGTTCGAGACACTCAAGGATCCGGTTGCCCGGGCGGCCTATCTGCTCTCGCTACACGGTGTCGAGATGGACTCACTGAACGAGTCCACCCAGGACATGGCATTCCTGATGCAACAGATGGAACAGCGCGAGGAGCTTGAAACGCTGATCAGCCAGTCTGGCCCTTATGAGGCGGTGCTCGATCTGAGTAACCGGATTCGTAAGCAGATTACTGATCTGGTGGCGCAGATGGCGGTGTTGTTTGAACGGCCGACCACGGAACAGCTCGAGGATGCTCGGGAGATACTGCGCAAAATGCGCTTTCTGCAAAAACTCCGCACTGAAGTGGAGCAGGCGGAAGCCGATTTGGAAGACCAATTTAACTAGCGTCACACGGGCGCTGCGGGAAATTCAGACGAGGTAGACGACGCGATGGCGCTTCTTCAGATCGCCGAGCCGGGGCAGACCCAGGCGCCACATCAACACCGATTGTCCGCCGGGATTGATCTCGGTACCACCAACTCCCTGGTGGCCAGTGTTCGCAGTGGCCAGGCCGAGACACTCCCCGATGACCAGGGCCGCCATTTGTTGCCTTCGGTGGTTCAGTATCTCGAGTCCGGTCTCCGCGTCGGCTACGAGGCCAAGCAGACCGAGGTCGAGGATCCCCTCAACACCATCTCCTCGGTGAAACGGCTGATTGGCCGGGGGATCGAGGAGATCAAGACCCTGGGCTCGCAGCTGCCCTACGAATTCGCCCAACCCGAGAGCCGGGTTCCGCGTATCAAGACCCGGACGGGTGACGTCTCCCCGATCGAAGTCTCAGCGGAGATACTTCGGCAGCTCTCCGAGCGGGCGGAAAACAGCCTCGGGGGTCCCTTGCAGGGGGTGGTGATCACCGTGCCCGCCTATTTCGACGAGGCGCAACGCCAAGCAACCAAGGATGCCGCCAAGCTGGCCGGATTGCATGTGCTGCGGTTATTGAATGAACCCACCGCCGCCGCAGTGGCCTATGGTCTCGACAAGGGCGCGGAGGGCATTCACGCGATCTACGATCTGGGTGGTGGCACCTTCGATATTTCTATTCTCAGGCTCAACAAAGGGGTCTTCGAAGTCATGGCCACGGGGGGCGACTCAGCCCTGGGCGGAGACGACTTCGACCGGGCCGTGGCCGCGTGGATCATGCAGCAGGCTGGGATATCGGAGGATGTCGGACAGGCCATGATAAAACGCCTGATCCGGGCCGCTTGTGAGGCCAAGGAGGCGCTCACAGACAAGTCCGAAACTGATATCGTGGTCAGTCTGGAAGATGCTACCGAATGGCGTGGCAGCCTGGATCGGGCACAGTTTCACGCGCTCATCGATCCCCTGGTTAAAAAGAGCCTGATGGCCTGCCGCCGCACCCTGAGGGATGCGGGGGTCTCCCCGGAAGAGATTCAGGATGTGGTGATGGTGGGGGGTTCCACCCGAGTGCCCCGGGTGCGGGAAATGGTGGGAGAACTCTTTGCCACCGAACCCCTGGTGGACATCGATCCGGACCGGGTGGTCGCCGTGGGCGCGGCGATCCAGGCGGATATCCTGGTGGGCAACAAGCCTGGCGACGAGATGCTGCTGCTGGATGTGATTCCGCTCTCCCTGGGTATCGAAACCATGGGTGGGCTGACGGAAAAACTGATCAATCGCAATACTACTATTCCGGTAGCCCGGGCCCAGGAGTTCACCACCTTCAAGGACGGACAGACCGCCATGGCGATCCATGTGGTGCAGGGAGAGCGGGAGCTGGTTTCCGACTGTCGCTCTCTGGCGCGTTTTGAATTGCGGGGGATTCCACCGATGGTGGCGGGGGCCGCGCGTATCCGGGTAACCTTCGCGGTGGATGCAGACGGTTTGCTGAGCGTCAGCGCCATTGAGCAGAGCAGTGGCGTACAGGCCCATATCGAGGTCAAACCCTCCTACGGCCTGACCGATCAGGAGATCGAAACCATGCTGCGCGACTCCATCGCCCATGCCAACGAGGATAAGCTGGCGCGCAATCTGAGGGAGCAACAGGTTGAAGCGGAACGGGTCGTTGAGGCCCTGGTCAGCGCCTTGGCGGAGGACGGTGATCGTCTGCTGGATGCGGCGGAACGTGCCCGGGTGGACCAGGCTCTGGACGATCTCAAGGGGGTGGTCGATGCGACCGATCCGCAACAGATCAAGACGCGTATCGCCGAGCTGGAAAAGACCTGTGGTTTTTATGTGGAACGCCGAATGAACCAAAGTATCCAACAGGCCATGTCCGGCCATAGCCTGGATGAATTTTGACAGAGACAACGCATGACACGAATCATCTTTCTGCCCCATGAAGAGATCTGCCCGGAAGGTGCGGTGATCGATGCCGAACCGGGCACCACCCTGTGTGACGCGGCACTGCAGAACGGCATTGAGATCGAACATGCCTGCGAAAAATCCTGCGCTTGCACCACCTGCCATGTGATTGTTCGAGAGGGATTCGATTCCCTCGATGAGGCTGACGAGATTGAAGAGGATATGCTCGACAAGGCCTGGGGGCTGGAGCCGGAATCTCGTCTGAGCTGCCAGGCGAAGGTCGGAGAGGTGGATCTCGTGGTCGAGATTCCCAAGTACACGATCAATATGGTGTCAGAGCATCACTGAGAGGTTGGCATGGGATTGAAATGGGTCGACAGCATCAATATTGCGATTGAACTCGATGAAGCGTATCCGGATGTGGATCCCCGCACGGTCAACTTTGTTGATCTGCGCAACTGGGTGATCGCCCTGGAGGACTTTGACGATGAACCCGAACACTCGGGTGAAAAGATCCTCGAAGCCATCCAGTCGGCCTGGATTGAAGAGCGGGAGTGATACCCCAGTCACTTCGATATACTGACATGGAACGCAAGGAAACCAAGGCAACACCCACTCTGGGACGGCGCATGCTACGCTGGGGCTCCGAACTCCTTGGGTTGTTACTGGTTCTGTTACTGGTTCATCTCTGGCAAACTCGTGATCTGGTGGTTGGTGACGCGCCTGCTCTGGTGGGGGAGACCCTGGCAGGGGAAAACTTCGATCTGTCAGTCGTCGGAAACAGACCGGTATTGATCCATTTCTGGGCCACCTGGTGTCCGGTCTGTGGCCTTGAGGCGGATAGTATCGAGAGTCTGTCCCAGGCGTATCCGGTGATCACGGTGGCCATGCAGTCAGGTTCGGCACAGGAAGTTCGCGAACATCTACAGGCCCGTGACCTGGATTTCAGTACCATCAATGATCCTGATGGGCGTATCGCCACTGCCTGGCATGTGAAAGGTCTGCCCACCAGCTACATCGTGGACAAGGATATGAAAATCCGGTTTGTAACCGTGGGCTACACACCTGAACTGACGCTACGGTTACGTCTATGGCTTTCGGAACACTCCTGAAGCGCGAGGAGATCTGTGTTATGTCATCGTTGTTGAGATGGGTGACCCTGCTGGTGGTGCTCGGCCTGTCCTTATGGGGCTGCACCACTGTGCCTACCCTCTCTGAGCATCAGGTCATCGAAGAGTATGACGCGATTTCGGCTTTCAAGGGACGTTTAGGCGAGGACCTGGCCAAGGGACGGTTCGATCTGGCGCCCAAGGGATTTGCCCGTTCCCAGGAGATCCTGTTGCAGGCGATCTCTCTCGGACGTACTCGCAATAACGAGAAGGTGGCCAAGACCCTGGCGGAAGGTTGGCGGGTGATCAGCAAGGCTGAGGCGGATGCCAATGTCTCCAAAGCCCTGATGCGTGAAGTGTTGGAAGCCCGAAGCTTGGCCATAGAAGCCGGGGCCGATACCCTGCAGGAAGATCGCTTCAAGGCGCTGGACAATAAACTGCGCATTGCCTCCCAATTGGTGGAAGAGGGTGATCCGGAGGCTGCCAAGAAATGGCGTCCGGAGATGCTCGACGGCTATTCCCAAATCGAACTGGAGGCCCTCAAGCAGGAGGCGACGGAGAACGCCCGCAAGGAGATCCAACTGGCGGAGCAGAACGAGGCGGATGAATACGCACCCAAGACCCTGAAACATGCTAATAACGAACTGACACTCGCCATTGCCGTGCTCGAAACCAACCGCAGTCAGCGGGAAAAAGCAAGGAATCATGCCCTGCAAGCCAGCAAACTGGCCAGGCGCAGCATCGAAATCACCGAATTGATCAAGGATTTCGATAGCCGGGAGTTTACCCCGGAGGATATTCTGCTCTGGTATCAGAATCAGCTCACTCAGATCAATGAACCCCTGTCCGAGGAACTGCCATTCGATCAACCCAACCACGAGGTTGTGCAGATCCTGCGCGATAAACTCAAACACTATGTGACCATGCAGCGAACCGAAATGGCGACACGGATCGATCTGGAGACCCGCTTGGCTACCATGGAGCGGCAGAACCGGGAGGCCCAGGAGCGCTTCGACAAGATACAGCGGCTATTCTCGCCTGAAGAAGCCAATGTCTACCGGCAGGGCCACAATGTCCTGCTGGAACTGCATGCCTTCAATTTTCCTAGTGGTGGCGCGGATATCCAGGCGGAAAATTTTGCCCTGCTGGATAAAATCATCACTGCGGTGAACACCTTCCCCAATCCCAATGTCGTGGTCTCGGGGCACACCGATTCGGTTGGCAGCGCGGAAACAAACCTGACATTGTCCCAACAACGAGCCGAGACCGTTGCCTCTTTTCTGGAGAAGCTCGGGGGGGTGAAGCGTACCCGCCTGACGGCCATCGGTTATGGAGAAACCCGCCCTGTGGCCAACAACGAAACAGAAGAGGGACGCAAGACCAATCGACGTATTGAGGTACTGATAATCAATGAATAGTCCTCAAGAACCCAGGTCTTCTTACGCCGTCGCGGTCACCGGATCCGGAGGCAGTGGTGCGGTAACCACTGGGCGGATTCTGTTGGAAGCAGCGGCTCACAGCGGCTTCCAGGGGCTGATGAGCCGTTCGGCAGGACCCCAGATACGCGGCGGTGAATCCGCATCGATGATTCGTTTCGGAGTTGCCCCGGTGGAGTGCATGGGGGATGAATACGATCTTCTGGTAGCCCTCGACTGGCTTAACATAGAACGCTTCGCGGATGAGATTCCGCTCGGCGACAAAAGTTTGATTCTCTACGATCCCAAGGCGGGGGAGGTGCCCGCCCTGTTGCGCAGCGGCGGTGCGGAGGTGCGTGAAGTCCCCTTTAAGGTCCTGGCTTCCGGGCTACCGGAGGGGCGTGTCAACATGGTCGCCCTTGGCGCCGCCGCAGTGGTTTGCGGTCTCACCCTGGATGCCATGAAAACGGGTGTCCGGAAGGTACTTTCCAACAAAGGCGACCAGGTTCTCGAGAATGCATTGCATGCGGTGGAACTGGGGTACAACCATGACCGGCATCAACAGATCGAGCTGGCAGTACCCGGCAAACAGGTCAACCGCTGGAGTATCACCGGTAACCAGGCTTGCGGTCTGGGTGCACTTCGTGGCGGTATCCGGTTTGTCGCGGCCTATCCGATTACCCCGGCCAGCGAGATTCTGGAGTGGCTGGCGCCACGCCTGGAAAAGGTGGGTGGTTCCCTGCTGCAGGCTGAAGACGAACTGGCATCGGTCAACATGATCATCGGTGCGTCATTCGGGGGTGTACCGTCCCTGACCGCCACATCCGGTCCCGGTCTGAGTCTGATGGTGGAAGGCCTGGGTCTGGCCCTGGTAAGTGAAACCCCTGTCACCGTGATCAACGTAATGCGCGGCGGTCCTTCCACCGGTATCCCCACCAAGTCCGAGCAATCCGATCTGAATCAGGCGCTCTACGGTCTGCATGGGGATGCGCCTCATCTGGTACTGGCGCCGCTATCGATCCGCGATGCGGTTTTTACCACCCAGTGGGCAGTCCAATTAGCGGAGCATCTGCAGACGGTTACACTGGTGCTTTCCGACCAGTCTCTGGGGCAATCCCAGGCCATCATTGAGGCCACCGAAGCGGCCGACCTGCCCCTCGTAAGAAAGGTCGAAACCCAGCCGGATGGGGATTACCACCGTTACCAGGAGAGCCCGGATCATGTCTCACCGATGACCCTGCCGGGTACCCCTTGTGGCATGTACACCGCCGACGGGTTGGAACATAACACCCGGGGAACCCCCTCCAGCATGGCCGTGGATCATCGGGAACAGTTGAACAAACGGCTGCATAAGTTGATCGACTTCGATTTCGGCACGGAGTGGGCGGAGATCACGGGTGGCGGCAAGGTCTGCCTGATTACCTGGGGTTCCAGTTGTGGTGCGGTCAAGGAAGCAGCGGAAAGGCTTCGCGGGGCCGGGCATTCGATTAAGGTGATCGCATTAAGGCTGCTTGCACCTCTGCAGAAATCCGCGCTTCAACAGGCTTTGGCGGGAATGGAGCAAGTCGTGGTCGTGGAGCAGAACCACGGAGGGCAGCTTTACCATTATCTGCACTCCGAAGCAGTCCTGCCTCCTCATGCGGTATCTCTGGCGCAACCGGGGCCATTGCCCATTCGCCCAGGCCGTATCCTAAGGGAACTGGAATAGAGCACGAATAGGGATTTAAACTCCGAAGCTTGAGTTACAATGAATTATCAATCAACAACAGGATAGATCAGCTTAAGGTCAGGCTTCCGTCCTGGGCAATGTGTAGCTTTTCGATATCCAGCTTGAAACTGCTGTAGTAGAGCTGTTTGGCAATCTCCCGAATGGTGTTGATCGTGTTTTGATCCTGGGTCTGTTTCAGGGTGTCGGCGAACATCCCCATCCAGTTGCCGGTCATTGCGAGGTACTCATAGAGCTTTTGACGTTGTTCCTGAGTGCCATTGTTGAGGATTGTGTTCATGGTGCTATTGTTGGCAAAGACCTGACGAATCTGGCTGTGCAGCACAGGGATTTTTTCATCCGGTATTTCCGCGCCACCGTTGTAAGCGGACCAGGCGCCGTAGAGAAAGGAGGCAACCGCAGTGGCCAGATCTCCGTTCGGAACACCCGCCGCCTTTTCGATACGCTGCTGGATATAGAGGGCGATGTTGAAAATCTTGGCCATGTTGGCCCGGTTCTGTTCGGGAAAGGCGTTCGACAATTCCGTGGCGGAGGTCGAAACGTTACCCGCGGCTTTGACCAGATCCTCTTGGGTGATGGTGCTGATCTCCCGGGCAAAGGCCTTTCCCGAATCCTCTGAAGCGGAGTGGGGGACCATGCCCTGGGTGGACTCCACCAACATTCTGTCCAGGCCTTCGATGGCAAAGGTCGGCATCGGCAGTTGCCCGCCGTTCGGGGCGCAGTTGATGAACGTTGAAAAGGTTGACAGGGAGACGGTGAGCACGATCCGTGCAATAAACTTCCGGGTGTTCATGCGGATTCTCATTGTTAGTGTTTCAGGGGGATCAGCATCAAGTCCCCATCCTGACTGATAAAGATGGATTCGGGTTCGATCTTCAGGCTACGGGTAATGATCTCACGGACCATGATCTTGACATTGTTCAACGCGGTTTCGTCTGGTTGTGTACTGAGGTGATGCTGAATCATCAATAGCCAGTTACCAACCATGGAGAAGGTTTCGTACAGGGATTGACGCTTGCTCCGGGCAGACTTCTCATACACCTTCAAAAAATCCCCCCAGTCGGCGAGTACCGCATGAGTTGAAGCGATCAGTCGGGGGAAGGATTTTCCGGGTATCCGGTGTCCCGGATTGTAGACTGACCAGATGCCATAGAGGAAAATCGCCAGGGCGCCGTTGATATCCTGTTGTGGAAGATTCTGAAACTGTTCGAAGCGCTGCTGCAAGTAGTGCCCGATGTTAAACAGATTCTCCATCTCCTTGCGATGTGGCTGAGGTGCGTTGCGTGCCAGTTTTTCAGCCGTTGCGGATTTTTTCCGTATGGCGCGCTGAATCTCGATTTCGGAGAGTTCTTTGAGTAGGGATTCCGGGTCCTGACAAGCCTTGATGTCTTCGTCGGGATGGCCAGTCGAGTGAGATGAGGTATTGGGAGTATGGTTTGTAATCATATCCGCCTTCCGGGTTGGCTCTGGTGTTGTTTCCTGAGGTCTATTATGCCACTCCTACCCGTAGAGAGTATCAGGGATTACCCGTATAGCCCGAGTCGGTGCCGGTAGTCCTGTTTTTACGGATAGGGATACACTAAGATCATGCATAATACACGGAATGGAATTCCTATTGTTGCGTACAGGATCACGTCATGCAAAAAAGCTCCCTGGGCGAATGAATGGCCTCCCTTGACATGGCACTACCGTGCAACGCCTTAAGTTAAGTGCCATTCGCCCTTGGTGGAAATGGCACATACTCTTTCCTGATTACCTACTATGCTCTGCCATAGGGTGGTGGGTGTGAGCATTGAGCAATGGTTTGAAAAGTTTTGAGTTTTAAGTGTTGAATTTTGAGTGGATGAGTTCGCTGCGCTCACGGGTTATGAGGCCCCCTCACCCTTCGGTGGGTGTTGTAAAAGCATGCCGAGACTCATCTCAAGCTGATTTTGGTTGCAGATACAATCGATTTTGTGCTTTTTATCGAACGTTTTACCGAGGCAATTCATTGTTTCCGCCTTTTGCGACCCCCTCTTTCGCGGGAGAGGGCCAGGGAGAGGGCCAGGGAGAGGGAGTATAAAGAATTTTTGAGCGCAGCGAACTCATCCACTCAAAACTAAAAACTCAACACTCAAAACTACTATCGGCGACTGATCTACTGGCTGAGTAAAGTGGGTAATCAGGTACGCTTGAGAATAGAAACCGCCGTTATCCCGGAGTATGGGGGAATCCAGAATGCCTGACAGAGCGATAATCCCGGATGCCGCCCACAGGTCTGTAAACGGTGCATCTATGAACCCACAGATTCAGGTACCTCTCAGGAGTTGACGTGGCCGGCAATGTGTCAGACTCTGAACAAACGCTTTCGGATCGCCTCAATGCCGATTCCGGCTCCGGCGAACTAACCCTACAACCCGGTGCAGCGGAGTGATTCCATGCCAGTACCCTCT
>JARRNW010000098.1:0-9191 GCA_037384565.1 Candidatus Thiodiazotropha sp. | reverse complement strand
GCGAAATGGACCAGAGGCGTAGGCACCAACCCCAGATCGATAACATTGCGGCCACTGGCCTGCAGACCCTCGATCAGGGCATGCTGCAACGATTCACTGGAGTTGCGGGCATCCCGGCCAACCACAACCGTGTTGTAACCCTGCTCGAAGATTTCACTGCCGAACCCCTGACCCAGCAGCTCGACCACTTCCGGTGTCAGGGTTTCTCCGACCACACCCCGTATGTCGTAAGCGCGGAAGATGGCGGGAGAAATTTCCACGGACTGGGATTTGATGACGGGTGTGCGGGATTCCGGCTCGTCGTAGAGCTCATCGTCAACCTGAATACCGGTATCGTATTCACCGGCATCCTGAATCACCCGAGCCGCTTTGGGCTTCTCCGCCTGTTTAGAGCGAAATTCCCTGATCTGATGTTCCATCACATCAAGGGTGGGTTGCAGATCACTCAACTGGGCGGACTGTGCCTTGGGGGGCCGCCCCACGACCAGGGCCTCGAGGAGAGTGAGGATACTGTGCTGATCCTTTTTCAAGGCCTTGGACATCCCTGACGACTGACGCATCATCAGGAAGGCCATGATCAGAAACAACAGCGCGCCGGGTACGGCCTGAAGCCCCAGTTGCAGCGGATCAAACACCTGACCGGATCCACCCCAGTATGCGATCTGCCAGATGCTGCCCGGGATGGTCAACACGCCATCCGGCACGGTCCCACTCGCCGCTTCGCCTTTACCCAGAATCACCAGGGGTGTCTTATCCGGTGTGATCTGCTGCCACTCGACCCGCCCGGGCAGGTTGAGAGAATCGAACAGCTTCCCGAGCAGTTGGGTCGGCAAGGCCACATGCAGGACCCCCAGGACCTTGCCCGCCGAGTCCCGAACCGCCGCCACGATAGCGATATGCTGGTTTGGCGTGCCGTACTGATGCAACTCCGCGGGGGGCTGCTGCGGATTCGTTTCCGCCTGACGCAGCAGTTGCAAGGAGGCATACCCCAGGTTGGGCGTGAGTTGGGTATCCGGAACATTCGAATCGGGGGGCAGAAGCCGAACCAACAGCGCATCCGGGATCAGACTTACAAGCCGGTGCTGCTCCACCTGCCAGTCTGGAGACTCCCCCGCGGCGAACAGGTCAACCACACGCGGCTGTTTGGCAAGTTCACGCACCAGTTCGGATTGCTGACGGACCAACTCGTTGAAGGCGCCGGAAATTACCCGGGCGATCGCCTGGATCTCGGTTTTCGCTTGTGCCTGGACGGAACCCTGAGCCTGATACCAAGTGGCATACCCGGCGGCCATAACCAACAGTAACAGGGCCGCGACGCCGGTCACCCAGTAACTGCGTATCGAGTGTCCATTCCCCCGCTTTTCTTTCGAATCCCCATTCTTTTTTGTAAATCCCATAATGCTCTCTAGATGGTTTTACCGCGACCTGAATCTTGCCCAGTAACGCATTGGTTTAAACCGTCCCGATCCGCGATGCCGATCGTCTCGGGCCCCATTCATGTTCTCTGTTCAACGGGTCGATAGCGTCGAGCAATCACCCCGGCAAGTCGTTGCGCCAATTCCCGCTTCGGCATCATTGGCAGGACTTCGCGCCCACCCTCCCAAAGCAGCACCAGGGCATTGCTGTCTGATTCGAAACCACCCTCCCCGGCCCCAACCTGATTGGCGGCTATCAGATCCAACCCCTTCGTCTGACGCTTGGCCTCGGCATAGACTTCAACTTGCTCCGTCTCCGCGGCGAACCCAACACAGAAAGGCGCATCGTCCCGAGCCGCCACTTCAGCGAGTATATCGGGATTCCGTACGAGTTCCAGCATCACTATGTCTTTATTTTTCTTGATTTTCTCATCTGCTGTCTGGCGCGGTCGATAGTCGGCCACCGCAGCAACACCTACAAAGATATCCGCATTACCCACCCGCTCCATGACTGCGGTACGCATTTCATGCGCCGTCTCAACCCAATGACAGGGGATCCCCTGAGGCGCCGGTATGCTCGCGGGACCGCTGATCAGGGTCACCTCGGCACCGAGATCACTGAGCGCCTTAGCGAGGGCAAAGCCCATCTTACCGGAACTTCGGTTGCCCACGTAGCGAACCGGATCGATCGGCTCCCGGGTAGAGCCGGAAGTCAGCAGAACCCTTATCCTGGACAGGGGACCTTCCGAAAACAGCTGCACGACCCGCTCAACAAGTTGTTCAGGCTCGAGCATGCGACCCGGACCGGTTTCGCCACACGCCTGCTCACCCTCAGCCGGTCCCCAGCAGTGACAACCCCGGTGCTGTATTTTTTGGATATTGTCCTGGGTCGCCGGATTGAGCCACATCTGTCGGTTCATCGCAGGCGCCACCGCGATGGGCGCACAAGTGGCGAGACACAGGGTAGTCAGAAGATTGTCGGCCATGCCGCAGGCCAGTCGCGCCAGGAAGTGCGCACTGGCGGGCGCCACCAATACCAGATCGGCCCAACGGGCCAGGCTGATGTGATCCATCGCCGCTTCCGCCTGCTCATCCAGTAATTCGGTATACACCGGAGATCCGGACAGAGCCTGGAAGGTCAACGGAGTGACGAACGCCTGAGCCGAGGGGGTCATGACTACCCTGACCTCTGCACCAGCCGTGCGCAAGACGCGTACCAGCAGCGCGGCTTTGTAGGCCGCGATGCCACCGGTCACTCCGAGTATGATCTTCCTTTTATCCACGCCTGACACGGCCCACGCTCTAATAAACAGCTGTAATCTAGCAAGATTAACCCAAGAAACTGTAAATGTTTAGGCCATATTACCGTTGATGGGTTGAGTTGTCGGGATGCTTGATCTAGTGTGGTGCTTCATACTAGCTCGCAGTGAGGTTGACAGGGCAGTAGAATGTCTCTGGCCTGAATCTATGAATTCAGGTCTGAGTTAAAACCTGAGACAGGGAGGTCTCCATGCCGATTACAGACTGGCCCGAGGACGAACGACCCCGTGAGAAATTACTCAAGCGGGGCGCCCACGCCCTCTCGGATGCGGAACTGCTGGCCATATTCCTGCGCACCGGGATCCCAGGCATGACCGCGGTGGACCTGGCCCGGGCTCTGCTGCATGAGTATGGTGGGCTGGTCCGCCTTCTCGGCGCGGACAGCCAGCGATTCTGCCGTTCCCGGGGGCTTGGAGTGGCGAAGTTTGCCCAGCTCCAGGCCTCCCTGGAGATCTCTCGCCGCTATCTCCATGAAAGGATTCAACACACCGACAGCCTGAACAGCCCGGAACAGAGCCGCCACTACCTGCACGCAAAACTGCGGCACTATCGTCATGAGGTATTTGCCTGTCTGTTCCTGGACAACCGGCACCGGGTGCTGGCTTACGAAGAGCTGTTTCGCGGTACCATCGACGGGGCCAATGTACACCCCCGGGAAGTGGTCAAGAGCGCACTGCAGCACAATGCGGCGGCCCTGATACTGGCCCACAATCATCCATCCGGTGTAGCCGAACCGAGTCAGGCCGACCGGGCGATCACCCAAACCTTGAAAAGCGCCCTGGCCCTGGTGGATATCCGGGTGCTGGATCACATCATCATCGGCGAGGAGAGTCCGGTATCACTGGCGGAGCGCGGCCTCATCTAGGCTCCGACAAGCGGCTTCATCCTCATCCGAGCTTGCCTATCCGGGAGCACTCTGATATAAATACGCGCCTTTCGTCCCAGGGATAACTGAATTTCGAGGTTTTGACCATGTCTAGAGTCTGCCAGGTAACCGGTAAACGCCCGGTCACGGGAAACAATGTTTCCCATGCGCACAACAAGACCAAACGCCGCTTTCTGCCGAACCTGCACACCCACAGGTTCTGGGTCGAGAGTGAAAACCGCTGGGTGCGTTTGCGCCTTTCGTCCAAAGGCATGCGTATCATCGACAAGAAGGGCATCGACGCCGTCCTGTCCGATTTGCGCGCCCGCGGTGAAAAAATCTGATCCAGGAGCACTGAACCATGCGTGATAAAATCAAACTCATCTCCAGTGCCGGTACCGGACACTTTTACACCACAACCAAGAACAAGCGTAACCAACCGGGCAAGATGGAAATCAAGAAGTTCGACCCGAAGGTTCGCAAGCATGTGATGTACAAGGAAGGCAAGATCAAATAGATCAGAGACGCCTGCCCCGGGACCCGGAAACCCGCCTCTGGCGGGTTTCTGCGTTTTCAAACCATCAGCCATTGTTCAACGATCCTTCCATTGCCTGGCGAATTGCCGGACTGCCCCGTTCAAGCGAGATGCACGCCTATATGCCGAACAGCACGCTTGAGTGAAGCGTTGTATTACAGCAAGGAAGCTACGCCCCCCCATCTGACTCGCAGAGTGGTTCAGAATCCGTGGCCTAGTAACGGGTTAGAGAAGGGGGCTTTTCAAGGTGGCGGGCATAGGCTTTCTTCCAAGACTCGGACTGCAATGGACGCACTACCGGGTGCTCGAAAAGGCGTTTAAAATGCCCGCATAGCCGACAAAAGACCTTTAGCTGATCTAGCATGTCATCCTCTTTTTCCGGCAGATGTTTCATACCCATGTCAAAACCCATGATCCGATCAATCCCGCCGGCGACGGGGCAAGCATACCAACCATAAGGTGTGAAACCGACGCCCGAATACTTGATGACCCGGCAGGCGTTACTATACTCGGCAAAGGCATACTCAGGCCGATCCACCGGAGCAATATTGAAACTGCAAAAGGGTTGGGTCCGGCTCGACTTTTGGGTGTTGTTGAGCACCACTCCAGACGGCAACCCTTCGATGACTCGGTTCACATGGGATCCATGGCCATTACTGGTAATCTCAATCAGAGTGTCCGGGCTACAGGTATCACGCCAAGTGAGGATGACGTCGAGTATCGCATCGATTTCGGGATGCAGGGTGGGTTCCCCACCCAACAGACGAATCTGCTCCCAACCTTGTTTAGAGGCCGTGATCTCATCCAGAAACCTGCGGATCTGCTCAAATTCGATACGCTCGGCAGTGGGTATCTGGCTACAGGATCGATTGCAATTGTGGCAGCGAAGATTGCACGACCAGGTAAGATCGATCTCCAGGTGAGTGCGGCTGCGTCGGTATTGAGGCCCCATCAGGGCCGTAACCGGTGACTGTACCCTCAGATAGCCGTAGGGGCCGTACACCCTGCGCAACCACAGTTTCGCAGAATTGGACAGACTGGCTACCGCCCATTGACGAAGCGACACAGAACTATGCGCTATAACCGCCCATGAATAGTCATCCCAACCTCGTCCACCGCGATAATCCCTGAAAGCCGCACTTCGACATATCCACTGTAAAAAAATCCCGCCGTTTTTCCTAATTGCCTAGAAGGCCAAGGCCCACATTCTGCGGAGTTCACTGAAACATTCAAGGAAGAAAATTCATCGATGTTCAATGATGAGCTGAAACTGGGAAAGGGCCCTCAAATTCCAACCGTAAATTACCCGGCTGATCCACATGGCACTGCCAGTGTGGCGCAACCCAGAGAGTGGCGGCCATTTCGGTGATCAACGCAGGACCGAATAAGACCTGTCCTGGGTACAAATCGCTACGTGCGTAGCGTGGCACAGCATCCGAAATACCAGGCAGATCGAGCCATTCCAGAGCTGTACCGGACACACGGGCAGAGCAAGCCGGCAGCACCACCTCGGGCAGGGGTCCTCGCAGGGCAACACGCAGGTTTACCTGTTCCACCGGTGCCGCCATGCGATGACCGTATCGGGCCAGATGACGTTCATGAAACTCCTGTTCTACCCTGCCCTGGCCCTGCCAGGGGATATTCAGCGTGTAGGACTGACCGAGATAACGCAGATCGAGGGAATATTCCTTTTCGACCGATGACCGGTCGATGCCTTCCTGTTGCATTTCCAGTAGCCCCTGTTCCGCGAGCCTTTCCAATTCCGCCTCGACCTCCCGGTCATCCCGATCACCCAACAGACCCAGCCTGGTCCGCAGTAGCTGGCGTCCCGGGCGGGTTACCAACATACCCAGCGCCGAGAGCACGCCAGCGTTCACCGGCACCAGGATCCGACGCACTCCCAGAGCACTGGCCAGGGCGCACACATGCAGGCCGCCGGCGCCACCGAAGGAGACCAGGGTATGGCTCCTCGGATCGATGCCCCGTTGCACCGAGATGACCCTCAGGGCATGGGTCATGTGTTCGTTGGCGACTCGTACGATGCCCTCCGCGGCCCCCTGCGGACTCAGCCCCATTTGCTGCGCGAGCCGGCCCACCGCCGCCTCCGCGGCCATAAGATCAAGATTCATGCGTCCGCCGAGAAAGGCATCCTTGCGCAACCGACCCAACACCAGGTTGGCGTCGGTGACGGTCGGTTCACGACCTCCCTGTCCATAACAGGCCGGCCCCGGATCCGCCCCGGCGGACTCCGGTCCCACCCGCAACATACCCCCGGCATCCAGGCGGGCGATGGACCCGCCACCCGCACCGATGGTGTGCATGTCCACCATGGGCACAGCCACCGGCCAGGGACCGATCCGGCCTTCCCGGGTCAGTCGGGGCGCCCCTTCAATCAGCGCCACATCGGTGGAGGTACCCCCCATATCCAGGGTCAGAAGTTGATCGCAACCCGAGGCAGAGGCCATGAAACCGGCCCCCACCAGTCCCCCGGCAGGCCCTGACAGGAGCATTCGTACCGCTTGGCGGCCGGCCTGCTGCGCCGCGATCGCTTCGCCGGAACTCTGCATGACCGCGATCCGACTACCGGGCAATCCTTGCTCCAGACGCTTGATGTAGCCGGCCACCAGCGGGCCGACCCAGCTGTTCAGCCAGGTCGCGATACCCCGTTCGTACTCGCCACTGGCCGGCAAAACCTCGGAGGAACGGGAACAGAAAACCGCCTCCGGCATCAGGGCTTCGATACGACGTTCGAAACGGTCGTCCAGGTAGCTGAACAGCAGGTTGATCGCCACCGCCTCGGGACGTTTTTGCGCAACCGTCTGAGCAAGCGCCTCCAGATCAGCCTCCGTCAGAGGATCGACCAGCTCGCCATCCGCGTCGAGCCGTCCACCGGTCTCAATACAGTCTTCGGCAGGCACCGGAGGCTCAACTACATCGGGTTGCAGGTTGTAGAGTTCCCGGCGCGCCTGACGCCCCAGGGTCAGCACGTCGCCCAGTCCCCGGTTGGTGATGTAGAGGGTACGTACCCCCTTACCCTCCAGGGCCGCATTGGTGGCAACGGTGGACCCGTGGATCAGGACCAGACCCGCCGGATCCAGGCCCAGTTCACGGATGCCTTGCAGGATGGCCTGCTCCGGAGCCTGGGGAGTGGAGAGCACCTTGTGGGTCTGTAGCCGGCCATCCTGGTAGAGGACGAAATCGGTGAAGGTTCCGCCGGTGTCGACCCCGAGCAAGGCCTTACGGGGGTTCTCTTGATTCATGTACGCACTGTCCATCAATGGGTATCGGTCCCTATCGGATCACACCCGAAGGGCTCATAATTCTGAACGATCCATCGTGATTTTGCATGCACCCACAAGGGTGGTATGTTGAGCGGCGCTCTTCATCGGCTCCGGACGTCCGGGCTGGTTCCCGCATGGCAAAGAAAGCCCCCCAGGGCACCTTGATTTTCATGACAGAACTTCTTATCACCCAGCAACTCAGTCGCCAGTTCCACCCGCGTGAGGTCGTACAACCCCTCGACCTGAATCTGACCCGGGGTGACATCCTTGGCCTGCTGGGCCCCAACGGCGCGGGCAAATCCACCATCCTGCGCATGATCTGCGGCGATCTCGCTCCCAGCGGAGGATCGGTCCGTATCTGTGGCTTTGATCTGGTAAGCCAGTCCCGGGAGGCCAAGCGCCATATTGGATACCTGCCGGAACGCCCGCCCCTGCACCCGGACCAGCGGGTGGACGAGTTTCTCTACGACTGTGCCCGCCTGAGAGGCTTGACCCGTACCGCATCCATTGAGGCCCGTACCCGGGCCAAACAACAGTGCGACCTGAACGAGGTGGGGCAGCGTTTGATCCGCAAGCTCTCCAAGGGCTACCAGCAACGGGTCGGGCTGGCCCAGGCGATCCTCCACGACCCCGATGTGGTGATCCTGGATGAACCCACGGACGGTCTCGACCCGGCGCAGATCCGCCAGCTCCGAACACTGATTGGCCAGCTGGCTCGGGACAAGGCGGTACTACTCTCCAGCCACAATCTGGGAGAGATTCAGGCGACGTGTGACCAAGTCGTGATCCTGCAACAGGGCCGCTGTGTCTACCAAGGGGCGTTGACACCCTCCGGGCAGACGACCTACCGGCTGGTTCTGGAACAGATCCCTGAGCCCTCCCGGATCGCTGAACTCCCCCTACTCGCCACAGTAGCCCCCCTGGAGCCCGGGGTCTACCGCCTGACCCTGGCAACCGGCGGTCGGCCGTCGGAGGTACTGGCTCAGCTGGTCGCCCAGGACTGGGGCGTGAGTGAATTTGCCCCCGAGGCACACAGCCTGGAACAGATCTTCCTCCAGGCCACCACGGGAGACCCGGCATGAGCCTCACCCTGGCGTGGATAGAATGGCGCCGTTTCATGCGCACCCCACTGGCCTGGATCGCCCTGGCCCTGCTCCTGGCTCTGCTCAGCTGGAGCTTCCTCGGTGCCCTGGAGGGTTTCAATAAACTGCCCGCGGCCAGCCGCCGCCTGGGGCTGACCCAGCACCTGGGCCTGCAGCTCTACGGCCTGGCCTCGGTGCTGATGCTGATCATCACACCGATCCTCACCCTGCGGGCATTCAGCGATCCCCTGCGCAACGGCAGCTACGCCCTGCTCAGCAGCGCGCCATTGAATAACGCACAGATCCTGACCGGCAAGTTCCTGGGGATCCTCCTCTACCAGCTGCTCCTGGTGCTGCTGCCCCTGGGCCTGAGCCTGAGCCTGTGGAGTGGAACTCCCCTCGACCCGGGTCTACTGCTCTCGGTAACTCTGGGCCTGCTGCTGCTCAGCGCTGGCTTCACCGCCATCGGCCTCGGTTTCTCCGCCCTCAGCGACCACCCGGGGGTTGCCGCCGCGGGCAGTTACGGTGTGCTGCTACTGATCTCGCTGCTCGATCAGCACACCGATAGGGGCAGTTTTCTGCACTGGCTGGCCTGGCCCAGCCACTACCTGGATCTGCAGATGGGGCTGGTAAGGATTCACGACCTGGTCTATTTTCTGACCCTGCCCCTGGTTTTTCTCGCCCTGGCCTGGC
>JARRNW010000097.1:0-9944 GCA_037384565.1 Candidatus Thiodiazotropha sp. | reverse complement strand
TTCACGGGGATTGCGTCCAGCGGTTTTCGCCAACACCAGCGCGGCATTGGTAGCGAAGTCACCGTGACTGCTGTCTTTGGTGCGCTCGATCTTGGGCTGAGGCAGGACCTCTGCGGGGAAGACGCCCTGGTTGGCGAGTTGCCGCAGTGCCGTAGAGACCAGCCCCTCAATTTGTTTCTTCATGACAGTCGCTGTTTCAAACCGGTTTTCGGGGTGGGCAAGGATACCAGGAATTGACCGGAGCGTGGGAGCTTTCGGGTCGGTGTCGGAATGACGAAAACCGTGAGCATTACCCTAAGTGAAGTGCCATGGGGGAGAATCCCTGCCCAGGGAATTCAAAAACGATTCATCGACGCGTCACATCCCGGTCATCTACCCCGCCTAGACTGAGATCGTATCCATAGAGACGGAAATTAAAGAAGATGTCAGTCGAAAAACGCTACAGTAAGCGCTATCCCATGGATGGCGATGTCTACATTCGCTACCGCAAGCAGCGGTTGTTGCCCGCCACGGCGGTGAACTGCTCCATGCAGGGGATCTTCCTCAGCACCGAGAGCCTGACCATGCTCACCGGGGCACTTGTGGAGCTTGAGTTGTTCCGTGGAGGCCGTCAATGGTCGATCATGGGGGTTGTGACCCATGTCCAGTCGGAGGGTATCGGTGTGATGTTCTGGAAACCCCAGCCGGAACTCTACGACTGGGTCGTCAACCAGAACGGCGTTCGTGGTCGACTGAATGCCCTGGTCAATCCGGCACGACTGGATCCTGCCCTGGATTGTAATTGAGCGCCGCATATCATCGGGTGGGCAGGTCCTGACGACCATCCCCGGCCCCCTTCGATAGGCGATCCCTCCCCGAAGCGGCAGGGATGCTTCTCCCGCCTGTTGTCATTTGGATGTAACAAAGCTCCTGTTTAATACCCGGCAGATGAATCAGATGACTGGGGAATGGATATGGCAATACCGAGAATTCTGGCTGTGGATGATGAACCGGCCGTGGGTGAGATGCTGCGCTTTATCCTGGAACAGGATGGTTTCCAGGCGGATGTGGTCGAGGATGCCACCCATGCGATCGGTGTAATCAAGAAGTCCCGGCCCGATCTGATCCTGCTCGACTGGATGCTGCCGGGTATGAGCGGCATCGAACTGGCGGGCCGCCTCAAACAGGACAGTGATACCGAGTCGATTCCGATCATCATGCTTACCGCGAAAGGTGAAGAGAACGACAAGGTCCGGGGTCTCGAGATTGGCGCGGAGGATTATGTCACCAAGCCCTTCTCGGCCCGAGAACTACTGGCGCGCATCCGCTCCATTCTGCGCCGGGTCTCCCCGCTGCTGGCCGGGGAGGTACTCAACTGCCAGGGGCTGCAACTCGATCCGGTGAGTCACCGGGTAACCTCAGAAGAGCAGATGGTGGAACTGGGACCCACGGAATTCCGATTGCTCCACTATTTTATGACCCATCGGGAGCGGGTGTTTTCCCGCGGCCAGTTGCTCGACCGGGTGTGGGGCACCAATGTCTATATTGAAGAACGCACGGTGGACGTGCACATAAGGCGTTTGCGCAAGGCCCTGGAAGGTACCGGTAAGGACAAACTGCTGCAGACGGTGCGGGGCGCCGGCTACCGGTTTTCCGAACGTGTGTAACAAAACGGTCATATTTCGCTCATCCAGTGTTCATCTTTGACGCCTATTCTCTGCACGACCGAAATAAAAGTACGCCGTTCAATCGGTAACAGTCACATCCTTTGAGGAGAACTATTGTTATGAAGAAGCTGATTTCCGCAGCCATCGCGGTTTCGCTGACCGGTTTTGCCAGTATGGCCGCTGCACGTGATTACATCAGTATCGTGGGTTCCTCCACGGTTTATCCTTTTGCGACCGTAGTGGCCGAGCGGTTCGGCAAGACCACTCAGTTCAAAACCCCCAAGATCGAGTCGACCGGCTCCGGCGGTGGTTTGAAGCTGTTCTGTGCCGGTGTGGGGGTTGAGAACCCGGATATCACCAATGCCTCCCGCCGCATCAAATCCTCCGAGGTCGAACGTTGTGCCAAAAACGGCGTGAAAGAGATCGTTGAGGTGAAAATCGGCTATGACGGTATCGCGATTGCCAACTCCAAGGCGGCTCCTCAGCTGAAATTGAGCCGCAAGGATCTCTACCTGGCCCTGGCCAAGGACGTACCGAATCCCAAAGGTGGCGACAAGCTGGTCCCCAATCCCTACAAAAACTGGAAACAGGTCAACCCAAGTCTGCCCGATACCGCCATCGAGGTGCTGGGTCCGCCCCCCACCTCCGGTACCCGTGATGCCTTCGCCGAGCTGGTGATGGAGCATGGCTGTCAGGAATACCCCTTTATCAAGGCTATGAAGAAGACCGACAAAAAGGCCTTCAAGGCTGCTTGCATGACCGTGCGCGAAGACGGGCCTTACATCGAAGCCGGTGAGAACGACAACCTGATCGTGCAGAAACTGGAAGCCAATAAGAATGCCCTGGGCATCTTCGGTTTCAGCTTCCTGGATCAGAACTCCGACAAGGTCCAGGGTTCCCTGATTGACGGTGCCGCGCCTTCCTTCGATAACATCGCCGATGGCAGCTATCCGGTCTCCCGCCCGCTATACTTCTATGTCAAGAAAGCACACGTCGGCAAGATCCCCGGTATCGAGGCCTACATGGCTGAATTCACCAGCGACAAGGCCTGGGGCGACGAGGGCTATCTGGCCGACAAGGGCCTGATTCCGATGCCCACCGATGAGCGTAAGGCATTCAAGAGCGACGTGGACGCCTTGAAGACCCTGAAGCTCTAAACCTATAGCGGTACAAGCTGCAGAAAGCGGCTGCTGAACGATGGGGAACCACGCAAGCAGCCGCTTTTTTGTTCGGAAGGCGCCATGCACGCATCGACTTTGATTATTGTCTTGCTGGGGTTGATGACCCTGGCCTACTACCTGGGCCGCAAACGTTCTCTCAGCCTGGTTTCAGGGCGGGTACGGGAATTACACTCGCTGCCCTTCTACTACGGGATGCAGACCGCGCTCTGGTGCGGGCTCCCGGCGCTGTTGCTGACAGCCCTGTGGCTCTCGTTCGAGGGTTCGGTAGTGACCGGTCTGGTGGTCAGCGGATTGCCTCCCGAGGTGCAGAATCTGCCCCCCGAACGGCTCAATCTGGTACTCAACGATATCCGCAATCTGGCGACCGGCAATATCGTTTCGGGGGCGGTGGATGAGATGACCCGGGGGGCCGCCGATCACTACGCCCACCTGGAACAGATCAGCCGCCTGGCGATGTTCGTGTTGGCGCTCTCGATCGCCATCCTGGGGGGGCTCTTTGCACAGCGCTCGATCAAACGTCAGCAGCGTGCCCGCAACCGGGTGGAGAAGATCGTCAATTTTTTTCTCCTTTCCAGCTCGACCCTGGCGATCTTTACCACCATCGGTATTGTGATTTCGGTACTGTTTGAATCGATCCGGTTCTTTCAACAGATTCCGCTCAGTGATTTTCTGTTCGGTCTGGAGTGGTCGCCGCAGACCGCAATCCGTGCCGACCAGGTTGGCTCCTCCGGGGTGTTTGGCGCCATTCCCCTGTTTGCCGGCACCTTTCTCATCACCTTTATCGCCATGCTGGTGGCAGTGCCTGTAGGGCTACTCTCCGCGATCTATATGGCGGAGTATGCGAGTAAGTACTTCCGCGCCCTGGCCAAGCCGGTGCTGGAGATTCTCGCCGGTATACCGACGGTGGTCTATGGCTTCTTCGCCGCCCTGACCGTGGCCCCCTTTTTCCGCGACGCGGGTACGGCCATTGGCCTCGACGTCTCCTCGGAGTCGGCGCTGGCCGCCGGGGTGGTGATGGGGATCATGATCATTCCCTTTGTCTCCTCCCTCTCCGATGACGTGATCAACGCGGTCCCCCAGTCCCTGCGGGATGGCAGCTACGGGCTTGGGGCTACCCGTTCCGAAACCATCCGTAGCGTGATCATTCCGGCGGCGTTGCCCGGGATCGTCGGCGGTGTACTGCTGGCGGTCTCCCGCGCCATCGGTGAAACCATGATCGTGGTGATGGCGGCGGGTCTGTCGGCCAACCTCACCGCCAATCCCCTGGAGGCGGTCACCACCGTGACGGTGCAGATCGTCACCCTGCTGGTGGGTGACCAGGAGTTCGACAGTGCCAAGACCCTGGCGGCCTTTGCCCTGGCCCTGACCCTGTTTGTCATTACCCTGGGCCTCAACATGTTCGCACTGCATATCGTGCGTAAATACCGTGAACAGTATGAATAATTCGTTGGAACAACAACATGAACGGACCCTGCAAAGGGTACAGAAGGGTCTGCAACGACGTTACCGCCGGGAGCGCAATTTCCGACGTCTCGGGCTGAGCGCGATCCTGATGGGATTGTTGTTCGTCTCCTTCCTGTTCGTCAGTATCATCTCCAATGGCTGGACCGCTTTCGAACAGACCTATATTAAACTCGACATCCACTTCGATCCGCAGAAGATTGCTCCGGTGGGTACCACGGATCCGGATCTCCTCTCCGCGGGAGACTACGGTGGTCTGATCAAGGCTGCGCTACGTGAGGCCTTCCCCTCGGTTACCCAGCGACGGGAGAAGAAGGCGCTGTATGGCTTAGTAAGTTCCGGCGCCGCCTTCGAATTGCGTAACAGGGTGTTGCAGGATCCGGCCATTATCGGCACGACGCAACCGGTATGGCTGACCGCGGACGATGATATCGACATGCTGGTCAAGGGCCGCTTCGATCTGAACCAGCCCGAGAGTGAACGCCGGGTCAAGGACAATCAGGTTTCATGGATCCAAACCCTGGAGCAAGAGGGACGAGTCGAGAAACGCTTCAACACCACCTTCTTCACCGCCGGTGATTCCCGGGAACCTGAGCAGGCTGGTATCAAGGGAGCGGTTTTCGGCTCCTTGTTTACCCTCATGATCTGCCTGGCCATCGCCTTCCCGGTGGGTGTGGCCGCGGCGGTCTACCTTGAAGAGTTCGCGCCGAAAAACCGCTGGACCGACCTCATCGAGGTCAACATCAACAACCTGGCCGCGGTGCCCTCCATCGTCTTCGGTCTGCTGGGCCTGGCGGTGTTCATCAATTTCTTTGGCCTGCCCCGATCGGTGCCGCTGGTCGGCGGCATGGTGCTGGCGCTGATGACCATGCCAACCATCATCATCGCCAGCCGCGCGGCCCTGAAGTCGGTACCGCCCTCGATTCGTGAGGCGGCTTTGGGTATCGGCGCCTCGCGCATGCAGACCGTCACCCATCATGTGCTGCCCCTGGCGATGCCCGGCATGCTCACCGGCACCATCATCGGCATGGCCCAGGCCCTGGGTGAAACCGCGCCACTGCTGATGATAGGCATGGTCGCCTTTATCGTGGACATTCCGGGTAGTGTCATGGATCCCTCCGCGGTGCTGCCGGTACAGATCTATCTGTGGGCCGACAGTCCGGAGCGCGCTTTTGTGGAACGTACCTCGGCCGCCATCATGGTGCTGCTGATGTTCCTCATCGGCATGAACCTGCTGGCCGTGTGGCTGAGAAAGAAGTTTGAACGGCGCTGGTAAACCGCGCCACAGAGGTTAGAGTGGATCAAATCATGAATGAAACAACAGCCGTCAATGCCGAAGGTTTTGTCCGAACAATCGAGAATAATGCAGAGGATACAGTGACAGAAAAACTCCAGGGTGAGGGTACCGTGGGTGAGATCCAAGTCGAGGATCCGCGCATGACCTGTCGCAATGTGAATGTGTTCTACGGTGACAAGCAGGCGATCTTCGATGTCAGTCTGGATATCGGGAAGAACCAGGTGATTGCCATGATCGGGCCCTCGGGTTGTGGTAAGTCCACCTTCCTGCGTTGCCTCAACCGCATGAACGATACCATCGATATCTGCCGGGTAACCGGTCAGATCAAGATGGATGGACAGGATATCTACGACGGCAGTCTGGATGTGGTACCCCTGCGGGCCAGTGTGGGTATGGTATTCCAGAAACCCAATCCCTTTCCCAAGTCGATCTACGACAACATCGCCTACGGGCCACGCATTCATGGCTTGAGCGACAGTAAGTCCCATCTTGATGAGATTGTCGAGACCTCCCTGATCAAGGCGGGTCTGTGGAACGAGGTCAAGGATCGTCTGGATCAGCCCGGTACCGGTCTTTCAGGCGGGCAGCAGCAGCGCCTGTGTATCGCCCGGGCGATTGCCGTGAGCCCCGAGGTGATCCTGATGGATGAACCCTGTTCAGCCCTCGATCCCATCGCCACCGCGAAGATCGAAGCGTTGATCGACGAATTGCGTGAGCACTACACCATCGCAATCGTGACCCACTCCATGCAGCAGGCCGCGCGGGTGAGTCAGAGAACCGCCTACTTCCATTTGGGAAAACTGATCGAGGTCGGTGAAACGGATCAGATTTTTACCGCGCCCCGGCACAAATTGACGGAAGACTACATTACCGGTCGTTTTGGCTAGAGAAAAAACATGAAAGAGATAACTACTGGGCATATTGTAAAGGCGTTCAACAAGGAACTCGATCATCTGAATGAACTGGTACTCGAATTGGGAAACCTGGGATTGGATCAGCTGCGACGAGCGGTGCAGACCTTAAGGGATGAGAATCCCGCCGAAGCGAACCAGGTCGTTGAACGGGATCGCAAGCTCAATGAGATCGATATACAGGCGGATGAAGAGATCATCAAGATGATCGCCAAGCGTCAGCCTATGGCGAAGGATCTGCGGGATATCCTGACGGTACAGAAGACCGTCGCGGATCTGGAGCGGGTGGGGGACGAAGCACGCAAGATTGCAAACCTGACCATCCATTTCTACGACAGCGGCAAGAACCCGCCGAGTAGCGAGATTCTGCATGATATCTTCAATATGGCGGAATTTGTCGATGGGATGCTGACTCAGAGCCTGCAGGCCTTCATCGATCTGAATTTGGATACGGCCATCGAGGTGATTCGCCAGGATGAGGCACTCTATGAAGAGTTTCGCGCCAGTCTGCGACGTCTTTCCACCTTCATTATGGAGGACCCTCGTAATGTAGGGCTGGTGGTCGATATCGTGCTGGCGCTGCGGGCCCTTGAGCGCATCGGTGGCCATGCCAAGAACATCGGTGGTTATGTGATTTTTCTGGTGACCGGCAAGGATGTGCGCCACGAGGACCTGTCGGCCATCGTGGCGGAGATTTCGACTAGAGCTTAAAGCGCTCAATCAGGGTCGTTAGCCGCTGTGTCCACTCCTGTATTCCCTGGCTGGCGGCAGAGGTCTGTCGGGCTCCCAGGGCACTCTGTTCCGAGATTTGCGTGATACTGCTGATGTTGCGGCTGATCTCTTCCGCCACCATTCGTTGCTCTTCCGATGCGCCTGCAATCTGAACATTCATTTCGTTGATCGTGCTCACCGCGCGGGTGATGGTCTCTAACGACTGACCTGTCTGGTTGGCTTGCTGCACGGTATTGCTGACCTGCTCCAGGCTTTGCTCCATGGTTGTTACGGCTTGCTGAGCGCCCAGTTGCAGCTGTTCAATCATTTTCTGGATATCCTGGGTCGACTTTTGAGTGCGGCTCGCAAGGGTTCTGACTTCGTCGGCAACCACAGCAAACCCCCGTCCTTGTTCACCGGCCCGGGCTGCTTCGATGGCAGCGTTCAGGGCCAGCAGATTGGTCTGTTCGGCGATGCCGCGAATCACATCCAGCACGCCGCCGATATCATTGCTTTCGGTGTGCAGTTTCTGGATTACTTCAGTGGCATTATGGATGTTGAGAGAAAGCTGGTTGATGGAGCCAATGGTGCCTTGAACAACGTTTCTACCACTGCTGGCATCATGGTCCGCATCCCGGGCGGCGTTGGCTGCCTGTTCCGCATTCCGTGCCACATCCTGAACTGTGGTGGTCATCTCGCGCATGGCGTTGGCTACCTGTTCGGTTTCAACGGATTGCTGTTCAATCCCGGAAGAGGTCTGCTTGGCTATATCCTGCATTTCGGATGCGGATTTTGAAAGATTATCTCCCATGCTCCTGAATTGGCTGACAATCTCTCTTAAGCTGACAACCATCTTTAACATGGATGCCATCAATCGACCGATTTCGTCATTTGTGGTGTGTTGAACATCATGGGAAAGATCCCCTTCAGCGATGAACTCCAAGGTGGTTACCGCTTCCTCAAGGGGCTTAAAGGCTTTGCGGATATACCAGGTCATTCCCGTCGCGATAAGGATGAAACCTGTAAGCACAACCAGATAGCTTATGAGTTTACTTTGTTGCTGGTACGAATAGCTTTCGGTGTAATCATGTGAGCTGATTAAATTTGCGATGGAATTATTTGTTGAATCCAGGATTTCAGTGATAGCCAGTGCGTAGGTTTTGCCCTCTGCATCGTCGACCTGGAAACGCTCGTCTTTGGTCTGGATTTTCTGTATCCCTAAGTTGTCAAACAGTTGTGGGTTGGTGGAGTAGTCCTGGGCGCCGTTTTCGTCGATGATCAAAACATCGGCATGGGTGCTCTTCTGCAATGACATGGCAGCGCTTGCCACGTTTCTGATGTAGACGGCGATACCAACCGGTTTGCCACGGGTAACGAGTGGAAAGGCCAATACCACATCCAGTTCTCCATCCTCACCGCGTTCAATGCCGCGAGTGATTTTACCTTCGGAGAGCGCTTGTTTGACCAGCTCTGAGCGTTTTTTTCCGTGGTAGGGCTGTGGTGCCGAAAAAAGCACATTACTATCGAGATCAAGCAGCTGCATCTTGGTAATGATGTTCGATGTGCTCAAGCGTCTGTAGGCCGGGGCCGCGGCCTTTTCCAACAGTTCAATATTTCTGTCGGCTACCGCTTTGCGAATCTCCCGGTCTCGGGTAATGCCGGACATGCCTGTCTCCATGGCGTCGTGCTGGCTTTCAATGATTTTCGTCCACAGTAGTTGTTGGCCTTGTAGGGTTGCACTGACGAATCGATCCTGAATCTGGTTCTGCATGATTTTTCCTGAAATGAAAAGAACCAGACTGATAAACAGTGTGCTGACAATGGCTGTCAGGATAATTCGTGTACGCAGCAGCATCGGAAATAAATTTCACCCAATATGCGCAGGACAAACAGCACTGCTTCTGGAGTGATAGATGTGGATTCCCGTTGTGTAATCCAGGTGGTTATCAGCGTTTATTGGATTACGTGGGTATTGTCAGGAATGATGCCTGGTTTGCATCAAACCCGAACAACCGGTTATGGTTATCTATTCAGTGGGATAGCCGGCGGCTTGCCAGGCAGGAAATCCATCTCGAAAGTAGTAAATGCTGGTGTAGCCCCAACCAACGGCAAGTTTACTGACCTCCGCGGAGCGTAAGCATTTGGGTCCGTTGCAGTAAAACACGATGGGATCATTTTTTTGCGCATGTTCAGCTAGGGATGCTTCGCTGAAAACGGATTTCATCTCCAGACTCACAGCATCCGGAATGCGCCCGGCATCGAAGTCGGAAATGCGTCTTGGGTCGACAAACAGAACACCCTGATCGAAAAGCTCCTTTGCTTTGACAGCATCCACAGTTGTGGCCCCTTCAACCTTCAGCGGGGCTTCGTCGGCGAACAGATTGGTTGATACGAATATGAGCAGTAGGGTTGGAATAAGTCTGGCGAGAGCTTTCATCCTGCACTCCTTATGTTGTTAAGAGAGTTTTTTCTTGTTGCTAAAGCGTCTTGCTTTGCGTTCTGTGAGCTTATCGTCAGATGTGGGATTATCTTTAGAAGAGTATAATATTTCCTGATTACCTACTATGCTCCGCCATAGGGTGGTGGGTGTGAGCATTGAGCAATGGTTTGAAAAGTTATGAGTTTTGAGTGGATGAGTTCGCTGCGCTCACGGGTTATGCCCCCCCTCACCCTTCGGTGGGTGTTGTAAAAGCATGCCGAGACTCATCTGCAACAAAAATCAGTTTGAGATGAGTCT
>JARRNW010000096.1:0-9548 GCA_037384565.1 Candidatus Thiodiazotropha sp. | reverse complement strand
GCTGGCGATGAAGGTCCATGCGAAGATCACACCCAGACCCAGGAACTGGGCGCCAAAGTTGGCCTCTGGATGCGTGAACGGCACCGCGATCAGTCCCCACATGCCCACAATGCCATGCACCGAGATCGCACCGACAGGATCGTCGATCTTTACCTTGTCCATGGTGATGATGGCAAAGACCACCAGAATACCGCCGATCGCGCCAATGAGCGTGGCCCAGAGGGGCGTAGGCGTCAGAGGTTCGGCGGTGATCGCCACCAGGCCGGCCAGGGCACCGTTGAGCGCCATGGTCAGATCCGCCTTGCCGAACAGAGCCCGGTTGAAACCGAACCAGCCCAGCCACAGGATAAAGGTACCCAGAGTGGCAAGCGGCATGTTGGCGCCGGGGATGGCGTTCACACGACCGTCAGCGGTGTATTTGCCTTTGCGGGCACCCAGCAGGAGCACCCCGGCCAGGGCGGCTGACGCGCCACACAGATGCACCACACCGGAACCGGCAAAGTCGTTGAAGCCCGCGGCATCCAGGAAACCACCGCCCCATTTCCAGTAACCCTGCATGGGGTAGATGACACCGGTCATCACCACGGCAAAGACCAGGAAGGCCCAGAGCTTCATACGCTCGGCCACTGCGCCCGAGACGATGGACATGGCGGTCGCGACGAACACCACCTGGAAGAAGAAATCGGACATACCCGAGTAGTAGGTATCACCGTTACTGGCCAAGACCTCTTCGACACTGTGGTCGCCACCGAACATGAAACTCAGGTCCAGCGCGGGGATGATCCCGTTGCCGTCGGCCGGATACATGATGTTGTAGCCCATCAGCATGTACATAATACAGGCGATGGCATAGAGGGCGACGTTTTTCGTCAGAATTTCAGCGGTATTCTTGGCTCGCACCAATCCCGCCTCCAGCATGGCGAAACCAGCCGCCATCCACATTACGAGTGCACCAGTCACCAGAAAATAGAAGGTGTCCAGTGCGTAACTTAGTTGTGTAATCGCTTCCACGATACTCTCCAGATTGAATTACCAGTCGGTTACAAAGCTTCAGAACCGGTTTCGCCAGTACGCACACGGACTACCTGTTCAAGCGGGGTGACAAAGATCTTGCCATCGCCAATCTTGCCGGTTTTGGCAGAGTTGGAAATCGCTTCGACCACTTGATCGACGATGCCGTCGTCCACCGCAATCTCAACTTTGATCTTGGGCAGAAAATCGACCACGTATTCCGCACCGCGATAGAGTTCGGTGTGACCTTTCTGACGACCGAAGCCTTTTACTTCGGTCACGGTGATACCGGCCACTCCGACATCCGACAGTGCCTCTCGGACATCATCAAGCTTGAACGGCTTGATGATTGCAGAAATCATCTTCATTCTGTTACTCCTCAATTTCTGTCCGTCCCGGCAGGACGGACATACATGAATTAATCGCCCCGAGTACTACTTAGAACTCTTTCGCCCAGGAGACAAAGAAGCGCATATCTGCATCTTCACCACCCACATCAGAGCTACCGTCCAAGTCGGTGTCAGAAAGACTGAATGTCACGTCGCCAAAGGATTCCGTCGACTTGGTGAGATCAACTTGATAGTGGGTGTAGTCCTCCCCGTCGGCGTCCCCGTCACCATCTGTATTGACAAAACCGATGGTCAGTCCAGCGGAGAAGTCCTCAGGCAGATCGTAGCTGGCGCCCACATAGAAATAGAGGTCTTCTTCTACCGCTTCAACCGCATCCTCAGCCGTAAGTGCATAGGCAAAACCGGCTGAGAGAAATTTCCAACTGCCGTTCACATAGATCTCTGAAAAATTCGAATCGGTATCTTTTGAATAGGTGTAATAAATCAAACCCGCGTCATAGCCGAAATCAGCAACTTCACCGGCGTATCCACCATAGAGATCCAACTCATAGTCATCCCAGGCCTGGGCCATCCAGGTACCCGCGTAGAGTCCGGATCCATGGGAATAGTCGATGCCGCCGGAAAAAGAGGTGCCGTTGCCGGACTGAGTCAGGCCGCGCCACACATAATTACTGGTTACCCCGATGTTGGTGCTGATCTCAGCGGCTGCTACGGATGACAACCCCAGCATTGCGATACCACAGGCCAGAGCGAGTTTGTTCATCTTCATGGTTATGTTTCCTCTAAAAAATATCAGTCAGTCGTAAATGAATTTTTTGTTTCAGCTCTTCGTTAAGTTGAGCCGAATGTACGGTTTGTCTTATCAGACTTCATGCCAACAGACACAACAAACTGAAATTCTTAAATAATTTTGGAATATCACGGGATATACAGAGATCTGAAAAAATCTTCATGCCTTATTTGGAGACACGATTTGCACCTTCGCACCACCTTGATGCACCCATTTGGTGCATTTTTTCAAGACCGCGAACCGAATCACAGCTCAGTGCGATCCACACGACACACCGGTGAAATGTTGCGTGTTTGCGACACTCCGGGAGCGGGTATCGGACGCTGGACAAGCCGGTCCACACTGGCTATTGTCTGCCCATGATTGACACTAAATTGATCGACGAACTGACGGAACGGCTTTCCGGCTCCCTGCCCAGCGGCATTCAGGCCCTGCAGGGCGACATACACAAGACCCTGCGTGCCGGCCTGGAAGCCGGTCTTTCCCGGCTAGATCTGGTGACCCGGGAGGAGTTTGAAGTGCAGGCGGCTGTATTATCCCGTACACGAGAGAAGCTGGAGCGCCTGGAACAGCGCCTCAAGACGCTGGAATCGCAACAATCCTGAAGGGTCGATTCTGACACCCTGTCTGCCGTTTCAGAGCCCCAGACAGATTCCGTCATACCCTGAACAGAAGACCATCCTGACGACAGGGATCGTCGGTCACAACCCTACAACCATCGACGAGGGAAGGACCCCATGTCACTCGCCATTCTCTATTCCCGCGCCCAGACTGGCATTGATGCCCCCCTGGTCACCGTTGAAGTCCACTTGGCCAACGGCCTGCCCGCCCTGTCCATCGTCGGGCTGCCGGAACTGGCGGTGCGGGAGAGCAAGGACCGGGTCCGGGGGGCGCTGCTCAACAGTCAGTTCGAATTCCCGGCACGTCGCATCACCATCAATCTCGCACCCGCCGACCTGCCAAAAGAGGGGGGACGCTTCGACCTGCCGATAGCCCTTGGCATACTCGCGGCATCGGGGCAGCTGCCCAAAGAGCACCTGCCGCAGTATGAGTTTTATGGTGAGCTGGCCCTGTCGGGGGCCCTGCGCCCGGTGACCGGGGTATTACCCGCAGCCCTGGCCTGCAAACAGGCCGGCCGCACCTTGCTGCTGCCCCAGACCAATGTGGAAGAAGCCCTGCTGGTGAGCCAACTGGAGTGTTTCGCGACGGATCATCTGCTCAAGGTTTGCGCCCATCTCACCGGGGCGCGTCCGCTGAGCCCGCCAGCACCGATCCCAACCCCGCCCCCGACAATCGAGTGCCCGGATATGCGGGATGTTCTCGGACAACCCCAGGCCCGACGCGCCCTTGAGGTCTGCGCCGCGGGCAGTCATTCTCTGCTCTACATCGGTCCGCCCGGTACCGGAAAATCCATGCTCGCATCCCGGCTGCCGGGCATTCTTCCCCCGATGACCGAGCAGGAAGCCCTGGAGAGTGCGGCCATCCGCTCCGTCGCCAACAACGGCGCGCTTTCGCTCTCGAACTGGCGGGCGCGTCCCTTTCGGGCGCCGCACCACACGGCCTCAGCGGTTGCCCTGGTCGGAGGCGGCAGTCATCCAAAACCCGGAGAGGTGTCCCTCGCCCATCAAGGTGTGTTGTTTCTCGACGAACTACCCGAATTTGACCGCCGCGTCCTGGAAGTGCTGCGCGAACCCCTGGAGAACGGCCACATCACCATCTCCCGGGCTAGCCAGCAGGCGGACTATCCGGCACGGTTCCAACTGATCGCCGCGATGAACCCCTGTCCCTGCGGACATCTGGGGGATGGCAGTGACCGCTGTCAGTGCTCCCTGGAGCAGATCCGCCGCTACCGCAGCCGCATCTCCGGCCCGCTGCTGGACCGGATCGACCTGCATGTGGAAGTCCCCCGGCAACCCATTCGGCTCGGATCAGAGGAGACCCAGGTCAAGCCGGAGAGCAGCTCCCAGGTGCGGGAGCGGGTAGTGTGGGCCCGGGAACGGCAGCTGTGCAGACAGGGCAAAACCAACCAGGCCCTGTCTGGGACGGAGATCGATCGATTCACCCCGCTGGATGAAACCGGCAATGCCCTGTTGCAACGGGCAATCGAACAGCTCGGGCTGTCCTTGCGCGCCTATCACCGGATTGTCAAAGTCGCCCGCACCATCGCGGACCTGGAGGGTTGCGAGGCGATTGATCCCCGCCATGTGAGCGAAGCGATCGGCTATCGCCGCCTGGATCGGCATCCTCAGGGATACCCGTGACCCTAAAGCGCATGTCTACTCTAAAAAGCGCCCTTCAGGCCCTCTAGCTTACGCCGATTGAATTTCGACTCCTGACCGAACAGCCAGCCGATGATGGGAATGTTGCTGAGAAACGGCAGCTCCGAGCTGCCGCTCTGGTACTGGTCTTTGATCAACCCGCCGAGGATCAGCGCCTCACCGTTCTGCACTGCGACGGTACTGGTGATCTTGCGCGTGAAGTTGATTGGGAATCCACCGTGGCCGCTCCGTTGGATGAGTCATCGCTCCAGTCCTCGATAAAACAGAGAAATTCCCAATTAGGTGGTTAAAATGCCCCTTTTAAACCCTTGAGTTTTTCTCTGAATGAATCCACAACTTTATCAATATCATTCGAACCATCAATAACCGTTGGAACTAAAACGACTACCAATTCTGTCCTATTGCTGGATTTACTTGTTTGACCAAACAACCACCCTAATATTGGTATTTTACTCAGAAAAGGCAGGCCCGCTTTTACATCAGAGTCCTGATCTTTAATCAAACCTCCAAGTACCAATGCTTCTCCGTTTCTAACTGACACGGTACTATCTATTTTTCGTGTTGAAATTGTCGGTGAATTAACTGTTGATGAAGTAGTGGTCGAAGCGGCACTTACTTCCTGTTTAACTTCCATCGTCACCAACCCCCCAGGATTCACTCTTGGCGTCACTTCTAACAGTACACCGGTGTCTCGGTAGCTGATGTTGTTGATGATACTTGAGTCCGAAGTGTTCGTAGACTGAGACTGTCGATTGACAATCGGAACCTGATCTCCGACCTGTATCGTCGCCGTTTCATTATCAAGCACCATCACAGAGGGGGATGACAGAACTCGAATCAGGGAGTCTTTTGCCAATGCACTCAGAACAGCACGCACATCTTTAGCTGCGGTCAAAATCGAAAAATTGAACCCAGGTAATACACGGCTCAGACCACTGTCGGTATCGAGATCCAAGCTACCGGACCCCGGATAGTTATTGCCGCTGACACTGGTATTGAATGCCCATTGAAGTCCGTATTCCAAACGGCCTTCCAAAGACACTTCGATGATCGTTGCTTCAACCATCACCTGCAATTGACGTAAATCGAGCCGTTCCAGGGCGCTACTGATGGTGGCGTACTCATCCGGGGTGGCGGTGATCACCAGGGAGTTGTGCTTGATATCCGCCACCACCCGCACCTCCCCCTGGGCATATTCACTGGTCGAGCTGGAGAGCTTCAGGTTGGTCGCCTGGACTCCCGTTGTAGTCGTGGTGATCCCATCGCTCTGGGTGCTGCTGCTCAGAGTCTCGACGGTCTTACCCGGCGCCACCTTGGCCGCCTTGGTCTGGGATGTGGTACCGGAGCTGGAATAGAGCTGCTGCAGCAGGTCCGCCAGATCCTGGGCATCACCGTTCTGCACCTGATAGACGTAGAGGCGGCGGTGGGTTCCCGTCTCCTGGGACTCGATGCGGTCGAGCCGGGGTATCCACTCGGCGGCGGTTTGCAGATAGCGCTTCTGGGGGGTCACCACCAGGATGCCGTTGGCCTCCTCCACCGGGACGATGCGGAACATCCCCTGCAGGGGGTTATTCTCCACACTGCCGACGATGGCCTGCAACTCCTTGATCACCACCGATACCTTGGCGTGCTTGAGGGGAAAGAAACCCACCGAAAGCCCCTTGATCCAGTCCACATCGAACAGTTGGATGGTTTCGAGCAATCCGGCCATCTCACCACCGGTACCGGCCAGTACCAGCAGATTACGCGCGCCATCAACCCGAACGATGCCCCCCTTGGGGGTCAGCGGCTGCAGGATCTCGGCCATCTCGTGGGCGCCGATGTAGTTCAGGGGCACCACCTGGAGTGAATAACCGGAAGGCAGCGGACGCTTCGCGTCGGCCAGCTGGGGCACCGGCTGACCCTGTATTGCCTTGCTCAGGGGCAGGATTCGATAGAGATCCCCATCCTCTACCAACGCCGCTCCATTCATCGCCAGCAGGGTCTCCAGGGTGGGCAGGAGATCCGTGCGCTTGAGTGGGCTGCCGGTCTGAATGGTGACCTTTCCTTTGACGCCGGGATCCAGGATGTAGCTCGCCTTGAGCAGTTCACCGAGTACCGTTTGGACCACTTCGCGCAGATCCGCCTGTTCAAAATTGAGGGTGATGTCACCCTTCGCATCCGCCCCCCCGGCGGATTCGCCGGTCCGCCCCTGGAGACGCACGAAATCCCCGGTTCCAAAATGCAGGTCAGGTCGATTGGCCTCCTCAGCCGCTTCAGGCGCTGTCCGTTGCGGTTCGGCGGAACCGGCATCGATACTGCGTTTGGCGGAAGCACCCGGAATGATGTGTCCGGGCGGGAGTGCGGGTGCGGCCTCTGGGGAATCGCCATCACGGGAATCGTTCAAACTGGTACAGCCCGTGGTCAGGGCCAACAGTAAGATGGGGAGGAATTGCCTGGTCAACTTCTGCCTCGCGGTGCATTGGCCCGAAGATATCGGCCATTCGAAAAAAGCCATTTTAACGGGTATGGCCTATCGGGTCACCGTGGATTTGCGTAAATGGAACCACGGAGAGGATTCAGGATCCCTGTGTTTTGACTTGCGGCGGAGCAGGAAGTGGAGCTAGGAAGCGCACACCCAGGTGCCGGCTCAGACAACGGTGGATCGCGCTCCGGCCTCCGCCGACTCCGCCAGGTCCGAGGATGCGACCGGTTCCAGGGGCAGTTCGACTCGAAACAGCGATCCCTTACCCGGCTCACTCTCCACCTGCACCACGCCTCCCAGCACATGGACATACTGCTGCACTATGGAAAGCCCGAGTCCACCGCTCCCATCTCCGATCCGCGCGAAGGGCTGAAACAGCCGCGCCTGATCCGCGGCGTTGATACCCGGCCCGGTGTCTTCGATCTCGAGTCGCAGAGGTTGTTGGCCGTTTGCACTGACACTCACACGCAGAATCACCCCGCCCCGCTCGGTGAACTTCACCGCATTGCTGAGCAGATTGACCAGAATCTGGCGCAATCTGACCTCGTCGCTACGAATGTTGCGCGGATACTCCGAGTCCTGGTCGATCACAATCTGCAAGCCCTTCTCCCGGGCTCGCGGACGCAACATCTCAACCACTTCCCGCACCAACCCTTGCAGATCGAATCCCCGGTTCCCATGCCGCAGTTCGGACTCGACCTGTTGGCGCTGCGCTAGCAGCTTGATCCGATCCAGGGTTACCGCCAGGTGACTCACCAGGGCGGTCAGGTATTCCTGCTCGGGCCGCGAGAGGTGGCGCACGCCCTGATCGCCATGGGTTCCCGTACTGATCGCGCCGATTCGCTGATCCGAGAGGAAGATCGGAACATTGACCAGGGTACGCAGCTTCAGTTCGCGCACCAGCGCCTTGTTCGTGCGCGGATCCGTTTCGGCGTCCTCCACCACCACGATCTCCTGGGAGCGGGCAATCTCCTCGAGCATCGGGTCTCCCGCAATCGGCAGGCGTGCCGAGTTCATATCGATCGCTTCATTCAACGTGCCACCTTTGTCCAACACCTGAAAACAACTTTTGTCTTCACACAACAGATAGATCGCCAAAAACCGGAAATCGAGCATCAACGCGACTTCGTCCTGTGCTACGGCGACCACTTCACCGCTGCTCTGCGCCTGTTCCAGGCGGCGGGAGAGTCTCAGAAGCGACTGGGAGAACCGTTCACGTTGCTGTAGCACCTGATCCGTACGCTTGCGTTCCGTGATATCGGTCACCATGGCGAAGGAGCCTTTGAACCCTCCCGACTCGTCCACCACCGGGGTCGCTGAGATCAGCACCCAACGCATCCCGCCGTCCTTGCGGCGCAGACGTTGTTCATAGGATTCCGCCAGATGTAGCTTGCGATTGAGAGTTTTCTGCTCATGATCAGGCAGATCCTCCGGGAATAGGAAATCTGAAACGGGTCGCCCCAACATCTCCTCCCGGGTGCATCCAAGTATCTCCGCCATGTGGGCATTGACAAAAGAGGTGATAAATTGCTCGTCCTGCCCCCAGATCCCTTCACGCGCCGTATCGAAAATACGCCGATAGCGCGCCTCGCTCTCTCGCAGATCCCGCAATACCAACAAGCTGCTCATGCCATCGGCCAGACGACCGCCGAGCTCTTCAAACAGGTTAATTTTCTCGTCACGCCAGTCGGGTTGATGCTGACAGCGAAATATTATCAACCCCCAGGGTTTATCATTTTTTGGGTGCAGCGCCATGCATAAGCCGGACTCCTCACATTGCGCCTGGAGCTCGATGGGAATGGGGTGTAAGGTCCCCACACCGATCTGTTGGGGATGACCCAGCTTCAGGAACCAGCGACTCAGGCTCGACAGTTCTTCCGACATGGGCTGCGCCTCTCCCTCGGAACCCTCACCGGGCCACTGGGTTATGCTGCACTCCATCGCTATGCGCCAGGTCGGACTGTCCGGATCACAGGGATAGATCAGAATCGCCCGATCACAAGCAAAAATCTCCAGTACCTCAAGCAAGGTTTTCCGCATCATGGCGTTGAGTTCACCCGTGGTCTGGATGTTGCGATTGATCCGGTCCATATCGGCCAGGAAATCCGTATGAATCCGGCGTTCCTGTTCGGCCTGCTTGAGGGCGGTGATATCGTTTCCGATCGCCAGCAGGCTAATGGTGTTCCCCTTCGCATCAAACTCCGGTATGACCGTGTACTGCAGATACAGGGACCTGCCTTCGGCGTTGGTCCAGATGAATTCGACCGCTTGTCGAGTTTCACTCATCAACGCCCGCTGCAGGGCAGCCTGGTATTGCGGATTGACCGGCTGCGGAACCCTGGGGATTTCTCCAACCGGGATGTTTATGACTTCCTTGGCATGCAGTCCACTGACCTTCTCCCAGGCAGGATTTACGTAGGTCCGGCGAAATGTCGTATCGTGACGCACGATCAGATTGGGACTGTGCTCGACCAGTGTGCGAAACTCCTGCTCCTGTAACTGCAGGGCCTGTTCCACCCGTCTGCGCTCGGTGATATCGACCATGGAGACATATACCCGGGAGAGCGACGCCTCGAACCCCGGACCAACTGCAAACTCGACATTGACGTGAATTAGCTCACCGTCCAAGGTGTTGATCTCGGCGTCCCGGCGCA
>JARRNW010000095.1:0-9940 GCA_037384565.1 Candidatus Thiodiazotropha sp. | reverse complement strand
GACATGAGCCTGGAGGAGGTCATGCAACATACCAGCCTGACACGCCCGCAAGCCCAGGCCGCCCGAAAGCGCCTGGCCTCCGAGCCGTTTGTCTGGCGCAGCCATCCGGATGACCTGGACGCCTTCCGTTTCGTCGTCCAGCAGTCAGGCCTCAGACTGACCCGTGGAGGGCGTTTCCTGCACCTGATGGGTGACACCGACAAGGGTATGGCGGTTAAACTGGTGGTCAAACATCTGCGTGGCATGGGGCAGACCATCTCCCGCACCGTCGCCTTGGGTGACAGTGAAAACGACCGGGACATGCTGCTTGCCGTGGACCAACCGGTCATCGTAATGAAACCGGATGGCAGCCATCTGCAGCTACCGGAACGACCGGATGCCCTACTCACAGAGCTACCCGGTCCTGGTGGCTGGAACCAGGCAATGCTCACTCTGATGAAACAAACGGACAGACCCTGACACCCGTCGATTCACAACACGACACGAGGCACCTAGATGGCGGATTTTTTTCAGTTCGGCAAGATCACCACCCTGCACCGGCTCACCGAACGTCCCCTGGAGGAACTGGAAGCGGAACTCCTGGCGTTTTCCCGTAAACGTCCGATTGGCCTTATTCTACCCAGCCTGTTCTCGGAACTCGAAGGTCCCGCCTTGGGCCGGATTCTCGACGACCTGCAACAGGCCCGGTACCTGTCACATATCATCATCGGTCTGGACAAGGCCAATGCATCGGAATTCGCCCATGCCCGGGAATTCTTCGCCCGACTTCCCCAGAAAACCCACCTGCTGTGGCATGACGGCCCGCGTCTGCGGGCCCTGGACGAAGAACTCAAACAACGGGAGCTCTCTCCCCTGGAACCGGGCAAAGGACGTAATGTGTGGTTCTGCCTGGGATATGCACTGGCGATCGAGGAACTCGAGGCGGTCGGCCTGCACGACTGCGACATCACCACCTATTCCCGGGATCTGCCGGCACGTCTGCTCTATCCCCTGGCCCACCCCAACTTCAGTTTTGAATATGCCAAGGGCTATTACGCCCGGGTCAATGGAGACAAACTCAGCGGACGGGTCACCCGCCTGTTCGTCACGCCGCTGCTGCGGGCCCTGCGCCTGATGGTCGGCCCACTGGACTACCTGGAGTACATGGACAGCTTCCGCTACCCCCTGTCCGGTGAGTTCGCCATGAGCCGGGACCTGGCTTCACAGGTACGCATCCCCAGTGATTGGGGACTCGAGATCGGGCTGCTCTCCGAGGTCTACCGGAACATTTCCCACCATCAGATCTGCCAGGTGGATATCGCCGATCAATACGATCACAAGCACCAGGAACTCTCCGCCGAGGATCGGGACGGCGGTCTGGCGAAGATGAGCCGGGACATCGCAAAATCCCTCTATCGCAAGCTCGCCACCGAAGGCATCCAGATGAACCAGGCGTTCTTCCGCAGCCTCAAAGCCGCCTACCTGCGTAAGGCGCTGGACATGGTTGAGATGTACTACCACGACGCCAAGCTCAATGCCCTTAGCTTCAACCGTCATGCCGAGGAGGAGTCCATCGAGGTCTTCCAGCAGAGCATCGTCGAAGCAGGCCAGGTCTTTCTGGATAACCCGTTGGAGGCCCCGTTCATCCCGAATTGGAAACGCGTGCTTTCAGCCATGCCGGACTTTACCCAGCGACTGTTCGAAGCGGTGGCCGAAGACAGCAAAACGCGCTGAGACACTACACTATGTCGAGTTCACCGGCATCTTACCTTAACAGGCTCCACTGCCAATTCAGGTTGTGGTTCCCCGAACAGATAGCCTTGAAAATATTGACAACCATTGCGCAGAAGATAGGCGTATTGAGCATCCGTCTCCACGCCTTCGGCCACCACTTTCAGATCCAGAGACCGACTCATGGCAAGAATCGCGCTTACGATCGCGGCATTGTTTTCATCCGTCGGAATATCAAGAACAAAGGAGCGGTCAATCTTTATCTCGTCCAGGGGCAATTCTTTGAGATAGGACAGTGAAGAGTAGCCGGTTCCAAAGTCATCCAAGGAGAAGCGCACACCCAAATCCTTGAGGGCACGCATACGTTGACTGACTTCGCCAATGCGGTCCACCACCACGGTTTCCGTAAGCTCCAGCGTCAGCCGGGTGGGATCGACTTGTGAATCACGAATCTGCCGGCTGACCTGTTCCCCAAAGTCCTTCAGCAGGAACTGACGCGGACTCACATTAATGGCCAGACACAAATGCCGGGTCGATTCCTTACCCTGCCACTGCTTCACTAACCGACAGGCCTGTTTCAAGACCCAATCACCGATTTGGATAATCAGCCCGGTCTCCTCGGCAAGAGGGATAAACTCAGCGGGAGAGATCAGCGTTCCATTTTTATCGGCCCAACGGATCAGTGCTTCTGCGCCTACCACTAAGCCGTCCCTGTCCACCTGGGGTTGAAAAAACAGACGAAACTCTTCCCGTTCGATCCCCAAACGCAGCGCATTCTCCATTCGGATTCGCGCATCAATGGTCGCCTGCATCTGGGGATTAAAGAAACGAATGGCGTTTCGTCCTGCGTTTTTTGCTTGATAGAGGGCCACATCGGCCTGCTTGAGCAAGGCTTCGATGGTCTGCTCCACGCCACGGAATAGCGCCACACCGATACTCGACGAGGCATGATAGAGGCTGCCGTTATTGGTCACCCGGTAGGGCTTGTTAAGCAGAGTCCGGATATTTTCCGCAATCTTTTCAGCATGTACCGCAGCCTGATCATTGTGGACGCTTAAAGATTCGACCACTACTACATACTCATCGCCTCCCAGACGGGCTACCGTGTCCTGCGAACGCAAACCCGACCTCAACCGTTCGGCCACTTCCGTGAGCAATCGGTCACCGACATCGTGCCCCATCGTATCGTTGAGATCCTTAAACCGGTCTATGTCCAGCATAAAGATCGCGCCATAGGCTTGACTGCGGATGCTTCCTGTCATCGCCTGACGCAGTCGATCCATGAGCAAGCGACGATTGGGTAATTCGGTCAGAGGATCGAAATAGGCAAGACTGTGGATCTGCTCTTCCGCCTTTTTCCGATCCGAAATATCCACCACAACAGCGATCCCCCCCTCGTTGCGACCATCTTTTCCGAGCAGCGGCGAGCAGGCAAGTGAGACCCAGGTTTTTGCTTGTGTCAGAGGGGATAGACACTCACCCTCGTAGGTGGATGTTTCACCTTCGAGGGCCTTATTCAGGTCTGTCATAGCGCGAGGATCGAACAGATCGAAAAGACCACATTCAAGAATTCTTTCTTTGGGCACCCCAACAATCAAGGCAAATCGGTCATTACAGTAGGAGATCCGCTGTTGATGGGTATAGTGCAGGATACCGGTCGGTGAACACTTCAGGATAAGGCGGTAGCGCTCTTCACTCTGACGCAGCTCCGCATCACGGTGGCGCAGTTCTTTCACCGCCGACTGGGCATCATCCCGCGCCCTGGACAGACTGTCGATCAGATTGCCCTGCTCCAGCCGTAACCGTATTGAGGCATCCACCGTGTCATGAAAGGTACGTGCTCCGATCAGTACGATACCCAGGAAATACAACGACAGTATTCCAAAACCCCAGGTCATCACTGAGTTCGCCTGGAGCAGAATAACCGTCGCCATCGTCCCCAGGATCATGCTCACATAAATCCGGTATGTCTGTTTATCCGCTCCAAGCAGGGGTATCGCGCCGGCCGCAAGACCGGACAAAACCAATCCGGCAAACAGATAGGTGCTTAAAGGCATATCCCACATAAAAATCACCGCCGCCGCCCCCCACAGGGCAGAGGTGGCGATCACGGAAAGCCGGAAACGTTTGCGCCAGGCACGATCATCCTCGGCGTTTGACTGAGCCTGCTTATAGCCGTCTGCCTGAAGCAACCGCCATCCTGAAACGACCACCATGCCGAACCACCAGAGGGCTGTCGCTTTGAGCGATGCGCCCAAAAGCCCGGACACCAGCCCGAGGATACTGGCATTGAGAACATTTGAAATGGCCGCCAACCGGGCATTGCGATACAGCAGAACGGTTTTTAAACGCTCTGTTTCAGCGGAGATATCCGGTGATGATATCGCCACATCCGAATTCCCCGAGCTTAATGGAGAATACTCTGCAATCTCAACATTCATGGATAAGCGCCATTTGAATTCCCTACCATGGTCACCCAATTTTTTATTGACGGAATGATATCCACCAGACTCTCAGGATAGTATAACCAAACTCAGAGCACCGCCTTCACTTCGCAGAATCCACCTCCCACCACGAAACACTGTTCAACCAAAACTCACTTGGCCATCAACCAGATAACCTGATACGGCCGCAGGCGCAATTCCTGCTCATCGATGTCCGGAACGATCTGGTGCAAGGCGTCGAACCAGCGTCCACCCGGTTCACCCAGTTGACGGATATCGAGGGTCTTCAGGCTACCCGTGATGTTATGAATGGCGTGCACCTTCTGGGACCCATCCAGACTGGTGCGTTGCAGGGCGAATAACCCTTCAGGCATCTGCAGAACCTGCTGCGGGGCATCCGGATGAAAAGCCCTGATCCCCCGACGCAGACGCAAGCGGCGGATATATTCAGGAAACACCTGACCGGCGTCGGTTAAAGGCTGATCGATAAGCCGTTCCAACTCCGAACCGTCCCATTTGCGCCGATTGATGCTGCGGGTCATGCCGGTACGCTCCACTCCCAAAGGGTCATTCGGAGTCGCGCCCAAGGCGTTGAAATAGACAGCGGGAATGCCACGAAAAGCCAATGGCAGGGTCTGCGACAGCATGTAGCGCGGGATACACCAGGGATCCACATCGTCACCCAGATCGGCGAACGCATCGAAATAGCTGATATTTAACTCGTAGGGCCGATCCCGACCTTCGCTGGTCGCGCGCATCGAGACATAGCCGCCCCGTTTACGCATCATCTCCAGCAATTCACTGACCTCTTCATCCGGCACCAGTCCCTCCAGGGCACGCAGACCCACTCCGTCATGGGAAGCGGTGAAATTCAGGTAGGTACAGCCTGAAGGCAACGACTCCCCTTCCAAACCCCGGGCCCAGTCGGTGAGATAGTCGGTGTTCTCACGCATGATGGCATGCAACACCAGCGGCGGAAGACTGAACTGGTAGACCATGTGGGTCTCATCACCCTCATCAAAGTAGCTGATGTTCTCCACATGCGGAACATTGGTCTCGGTCAACAGGATGGCGCCCGGTTCAAGCAGTTCGAGCAGGGTGCGAAACAGTTTCACCACCTCATGGGTCTGGGGCAGGTGCACGCAGCGGGTGCCGATCTCTTTCCACAGAAAGGCCACCGCATCCAGACGAATCGCCCGCGCCCCATGGCGCACATAATCGAGCAGAATATCGATGAATTCCAGCAACACATCCGGGTTGGCGTAGTTGAGATCGATCTGGTCGTTACTGAAGGTGGCCCAGACATGGCGCATGCCCTTAGGGGTCCGTACCCGGCTAAGTAGCGGAGTGCTGCGGGGACGTACCACCATGGAAAGATTCTCCTCCTCCGCCACCTCAATGACATAGTCCCGGCCCGGTTGCTCATCGTGAATGAAGTTCACGAACCACAAATGCTCGCGGGACATATGGTTCAACACCAGGTCGAACATCAGTGAGAAGTGCTCTCCCAGGGCCTCGATGTCCGCCCAGTCGCCCAGCGCGGGGTTAACGGTGCGAAAATCCGAGACAGAAAAACCATCATCCGAACTGTAGGGGTAAAACGGCAGCACATGCACCAGGCTGAACACCCCGTTAAGGCGTCGGTCGAGAAACTGTTTCAGGGATGCCAGGGGCATCAGACCGGGATACTGCACGCTGTCCCCATAGGTGATCAGTACACAGTCCTTTTCATCCCAACGGGGGATCTCTACCCGTTTGCCCTGGCGCAATTCGATATGCTGGTTGATCAGTCGATGCAATCGCGGTAGCAGTTCATCGGCCCGATCCGGGCCATAGAGAAAGGCGAGGTGGCCAATCAGCCGCTTGTCGAGATCATCCTCATGCATGATCGACACTCCGGACGAAACCAACGGACAGCCTATTCCACATAATCAGATAATATCGCATCCAAAACCCTATTCTCAGAAATGCTGATCCCACGTTTTGTGGCTATCAGACCTCACTATATTCAATAACCTTCACATGTAGAAGTGTGGGTGACAAACCAGACTTGGCGCTACTTCTATCTGCAGGATGGATGGCCATCGGCTGAACATGGCATATTTCGGTGCCGGGTTAATAGGAATTAATGGCGTCCAAACGCCGCTGCTTACCCGATATATCAGCAATACCCGGCTACACTAAAAAATATATGGACACCCCCTTCGGAGCCTGCCGTCCCCGGTACGCGACGAAAGGCTATACCCTCGATTTATTCAAGCACAATGGACAGTTGCCGTTAATTTAAAAAATGGAACACAACGTCGACAGGAGTATGCCGATTAGCTGACTTTTTTATATTGCGGAGAAAATTGTCATGACCAGCTTGCGACACCTGAATATCAGTCGAAGATTGTGGCTACTCACCCTACTCACCGCCATCGGCCTGATCACAACCACGGTGCTCGCCCTTGAGGAGTATCACAAGGGTCTGCTCAAGGAGAAGACGCTCCAGACCAAATCACTCGTGGAGAATGCCTATAGCATCATCGCCGCTTACGAAGCCAAGGAGAAACAGGGCAAGATCTCCCTCGAAGAGGCGCAGATGAACGCAAAACAGGCGATCAAGAGCCTGCGCTACGACGAGACAAACTATTTTTGGATCAACGACTTGAACGCCCGCATCGTCATGCACCCGGTCAAACCGGAACTCGATGGCAAGGATTTATCCGATTTCACCGACCCGAACGGCAAAAGGATCTTCGTGGATTTCGCCGCGGTGGCAAAAAAGGATGGAGAAGGCAGCGTACCCTATTTGTGGCCCAAACCGGGTTTCGATCAGCCGGTTGAAAAAGTCTCTTACGTCAAAGGCTTTAAGCCTTGGGGATGGGTCGTCGGCACCGGTATCTATGTTGATGATGTGGACAAGGCCTTTTGGGCTAACGCAATGGTTCTCGCCTCCACCGCCGGGGGCATCCTGGCTGTGATGCTGAGCCTTTCCATTGCCATTATGCGAAGTATTGTCATTCCCCTCAACCAGACCACGAGGGCCCTGGACGATATCGCCATGGGCGATGGGGATCTGACTCGCCGCCTGGAAACGCAAGGCAAGGACGAAATCACCAACCTGTCACTGGCTTTCAACCGTTTCTGCAATACAATCAAGCAGATAGTCATCAAGACAAGCCAGATCAGCGAGCAACTGGCCACCGCGACACAAGAGCTTTCGAGCACTACCGTCCAGACTCACGAAAATATCACACAACAGCAGCGCGAAACCCAGCAGGTGGCCACCGCCGTAACTGAAATGGCCGCCACGGTAAAGGAGATCGCCGAGAGCGCCGAAGGGGCCGCCGGCTCGGCCCATACGGCCGACGCACAAGCTCAGCAAGGTAAAGCGGTGGTCACAAGCGTCACAACCGCGATCAGCGGTCTGGCCAATGAAATGAACTCGGCCTCGGATGTCATCAATCGACTCGCCGATGACAGTGAACAGATCGGTAGCATATCCGATGTCATCAGCGGTATCGCCGAGCAGACCAGTCTGTTGGCGCTCAACGCCGCCATCGAAGCGGCACGCGCCGGAGAACAGGGCAGAGGTTTTGCGGTGGTTGCCGATGAGGTGCGCACTCTGGCCAACCGCACCCAACAGGCGACAACCGAGATCCAGGATATGATCGAACGCCTGCAAGCGGGTACCAAGAGTGCCGTTGGCGTTATCGAGCACAGCGGTAAAGATACTGCCGGAATCGTCGAGAAATCGAAAAGCGCCGCCGAGTCACTGGACCAGATTGTCTCATCGGTGGCCCTCATTTCAGATCGAAACACGCTGATAGCCAGCGCTTCCGAAGAGCAGTCGGCGGTCGCCCATGAGATCGACCGCAGTGTGACGCAGATCTCCCAGTTGACGGAACACTCCTACTTGGCCAGCGAACAGATTGCCCAGGCTACCGCGGAACTTGCGCATCTGGGCGAAAACCTGCAGGAGATGATTTCCCAATTCAAAACCGCTTGAGATCCTCACCGCCTCCCTGGAATCAACTCAGGATACAGCGGTCCTTACCGGACTTTTTAGCCTGGTAGAGGGCCTTATCGGCGCGGGAGAAGACACTATTAAGGGTGTCCCCTTCAATGAAACTGGTGAGTCCGCAAGAGATTGTGACATTGACCGGATTGCCCGCGGAGTGAAAACCGTTGTCCGAAACGGATTTGCGCATCTCATCAGCCACCTGCAAGGCCTCTTCTCCGGTACTGCCGCAGAGCAGGCAGACAAACTCCTCCCCCCCGTAGCGGGCGATGAAATCGGTAACCCGGAGCCGGGAGTTGAGACTGCGGGCGATGACCCTCAACGCCTTATCACCCGCCTGGTGTCCGAAGCGGTCGTTGATGGATTTGAAATCGTCGATATCCCAGACCAGCATGGCCAGGGGTTCATGGAAGCGACTCCAGCGGGCGTACTCCTGGGCCGCCCGTTCATCATAGGCCATGCGGTTGGGTAGTCCTGTCACCGCGTCGACCAATGCCAGGTGGTGAGCCTCAATCATCCGGGTACGCAGTTCGCTGGACTCGGATTCGAGCTGGTAAAGGCGGTCCTTGAGGACCTTTTCCCGCTCCTCGGTCTGTTCATGCCAGTGGCTCTCCTCGACCAGATAGTTGTCAACCACGGACTGGATCTGGCTGAGCCGCTCACTCACAACGTTCTTAAGCTGGTGAAGATCCGTCGCATCACGCACGGTATGGCCCAGATCCCCCATCTGTCCGGAGTTCCGTCAGAAAATCCTCGGCCTCCTTGATCTCCAGCTGCACTTTGCCGTAGGACTTCGCGGAAAGATCGAGCAGATCCTGCAGCACCGAGACCCAGGCATCATCCGCCACCTTGCCGATCAGACGCCCTTTGAAGTTGCTGATATCGTCGCTCCAGTGGCCAGGCCAGGAGGCCTGTTCGAGGAGATTGAGAAGGATATCATTGGGCTTTGGGCCCTCCGCTTCGGTTTCACTCGCATTGCCCAGCAATCGTTCGAAAAGCCCGGCACGGCGTTCCGCCTTGAGTCCGACCCCCTGTCCAAGCAGGCCGGCGAAGCGCTGAAACTCCTCGTCACTAAGACTGGCCGGATCTTCCACGAAGCGCACCATGAGCGCTGTCGCCTCAGCCAGCTCTTTTTTACTCAGTTGCAGAGGTTCCAACCGCTTGGCCAGTTGATCCGGATCGACGCCCGGCTCGGTACGGCTTGGATCTTCCGCGAAATGAAGATGACCATCGCTGAAGGCGTTGAGTTTAGCGCCGAGGTTTTTTCGGTTGCCGCCGCCACGGACCGCAGCGCGTACGGATTTCAGGTAGGGATCGAGACGTCTGTCCAGTCCGTTGGCGGCGATCGTAAGGCGGAGGATGGTACGGGTCAGAAGCTCTTCGAGTTCCGTGTTGGCTTCCCGTTCACTGTCGTGCTTTCGCAGCAGATCTTCGTAACGGACTTTCCATTCGGACTCACTCATGGATTCGGCCACCCGATCATTCAAGCCACGGCCGGTAGCACCACATCCTTGGGCAGTTCGATCTCCAGACTGATCGGCAAGTGATCGGAATGGGCATAATTAAGCACTTCGGACTTGGCAACCCTCAGAGTCTTCGATGCCAGAATATGGTCCAGCTTACGGTTGGGACGCCAGCTCGGGAAGGTCATCATGTCGCAGGCGCTGCCCTGCAGGTTGGTACGTTCGATCAGGTATTGAAACTCCCGAGAGCTGCAGCCACAGTTGAAATCCCCCATCAGTACCAGATGGGAGTAGTGAGAGACCAGATCACTGATATA
>JARRNW010000094.1:0-17274 GCA_037384565.1 Candidatus Thiodiazotropha sp. | reverse complement strand
GGATATCGGGGGCGACCCGAGTGACCAGATGGAGCATCAGTGCACCCTGGATACCGAAACTGGAGGTCAGCACATGCTGACCCGGAAGTGCCTGCAGCGCCCATTCGATACGCTGCTCCGCAGTGAGACATTCCAACTTCCGGTTTAGCTGATCGAGATTATTCGCGTCTTCCAACTGCAATGACGTAATGCGTTCAGACGTCCTCATGGTAGTCCTCCGCTGGGTCGATCACCGGCTTCACCAACCCGCGACGGATGACAAAATCACCAAAGCGTTCATCGGCCAATCGGGGGAAGGTGGTGACATCGTCGTGGGTGGCGCCCATGCCGCCACCGGCCAACACATTGAAACCAAGCAGACGGTCACCATCGGCAATGGCGACGAAACCCAGATCGTTGGTGTAGACGTCCACATCATTATGGGGCGGAACCGCCAGCGCGGTCTTGAATTTGCGCGGCAGGTAGGTCTCGCCGTAGAGGGGTTCCGACTCACCCCCGGCCACCGGCTCGCCAACGAGCCAGATTTCATGATAGGCGTTGGTCTTCGGTAACAGATGCTCACTGATGCGTCTGGCCCAGCGATAGACTTCGGCGTGCAATGCGGAGCGTTCCGGATTGGGGTTGCACAGAACATTACGGTTGACGTCGCCGCAGCCGCCGATGGAGTCGATCATGGCCTGATTGATGCGTTGGATCAGGGGCTTGAGATTGCGCTTCAGGATACCGTGGTATTGGAAGGTCTGGCGGGTGGTGAGACGGATACTGCCGTTACCCAGCTCTCGGCCTACCGCATCGATAGTCAACCACTGCTCAGGGGTGCAGACCCCACCGGGCAGACGGGCCCGCAGCATGAAGCTGTAGTAGGGCTCCAGAAACCGTTCCTGTCGCTCCAACCGCTGGTCCCGGTCGTCCTGTTCATAGAAACCGTGGAACTTGCTGATCTGGGCATCCTCGGGGGAGAGGGCACCGGTTGCGGTATCGGCGACACTCGTCTTCAGAGTGCCACGCAGGTAGCGGCTGTTAGCCTTGATCAGTTCATTGGGGTTGATTGGGCTGTCCATCAGTAGACGTCTCTCTGGTAGCGTCCCTGCTCACGCAGGGATTCGATGTAGTCTTCGGCGGCCTCTTCATCGCGCCCCCCATGGATCTGTACAATCCCCCGCAGGGATTGCCGTACCCCCTGCTCCATGGGGATTGCGCCGCAGACGTAGAGATGGGCCCCCTCCTGTAACCAATTGCGGTAGTCGAGCCAATCGCTCTGATAGAGGAAATCCCGGTGGAAGTGCCGATTGCCGAAGAGCAGCCAGCTACGGCCGGTACCGCCCAGCGACTCGCGCTCCTGCAGGAAGGCACGATAGGGCGCGATACCGGTCCCGGCCCCCACCATGATGATCGGGGTGTCTGACGCTTTCGGCAGGCGAAAGACCGGGTTCTCCGCCACATAGATACCCAACCGATCACCCTCGGCAAGGCGCCGGCCCAGATACCCGGAGGCGCCTCCAAGATAGTCATAGCCCCGCACTCGATAGCGCAGGGTAGCGACAGTGAGATGGATCTCGTCCTCGTAGGCCGTCTGGCTGGAGGCGATGGAGTAGAGCCGCGGCTGCTGGGGATGGAGCAGATCCGCAAGCTGCTGTGCATCCAGCTCAGCGGGACGGGTCCGCAACAGATCGATAAATTGGTGCTCTCGGGCATACCCCCGCAGGGACTCGGCGTCATCGGCCAGCGCCGCCAGTTGCACATCGCCGCCGGCAGACGCCCAGGCTTTGACCAGGGCGGGATGAAGCTGAGTCAGCTCTAATCGTTCCCCAAGCGCCTGAGCAAGGGACATCGAGTCACCGGCCAGGGTAACCGGTTCGCTTCCCGAAAACCCACTCAGTGTCAGGATCTCGTCGATCAACTCCGGGGCATTGCTAAAGCGCAGCCCCAGAGCATCGCCGGGACGGTAGCGAATCGTCCCAGCATCGATCTCCAGGACGAGGTGATGGACCTCAGAGACCGCGTCATCGGTGGTGATCCGGCGGCGCTCCAACAGTTTGGCCTGATAGGGGTGATTGCGATCATAACGGGCAACAGCCGGAGTCCGCTGTAGCGGAATGATACGGGCCTGTTCGGAGGGTTGTCGCTTCTCCACCTCCTTCAGCAGCTGCTCACCCCAAACCGTCGACGGCGACTGGAAGTCCACATCCGCATCGACCCGAGAGAGCAGGGTTTGCGCTCCGGCCTCCCGTAGCAGGGCATCCAGGTCCCTACCGGCCTGATTGAAAAATTCATAGCTCGAATCCCCCAGTCCGAAAACGGCATAGTGGAGGTCATCGAGCTGCGGACGCTTTTGGCCTTTGAGGTATTTGAACAATTCATGAGCGCGTTCCGGGGGCTCTCCCTCACCCTGGGTGCTGATCACCACCACCAACAACCGCTCCTTGAGCAGATCCCGGGGTCGATACCTGTCGACACTGAGCAGGCTGGGCGCCAGGCCACGCGCGACGGCGCGCTCAGCCAGCGCCTCCGCCACCGCGCGGGCGTTACCGCCTTGAGTCGCATAGAGAATGGTCAGCACAGGGGATTCGTTAACCGGGACGGGTTGCAGCGCACCCAACCCAGCCAGATATCCGCTGACCCAGACCAACTGCTCAGGTTGCAACCCCTCCACCACCTGCTGTAGACGTGCGAGCTGTAACCCCTGGAGCGGATGGGTTGTGGATCCGACAGCCCGTTTGGCGTTGTTGTGCATGACGACGCTCCCTCGATTGCGATTCCATGAATGATTGAGTGCAATCTTGGTCGGGGTTATATATCTTGTGAAGTAATATATTTTGATGATTAATCAGAAATAGAGATATGGAATTGCGTCAACTCAACTCTCTGGTGGCCCTGGCCGAGTCAGGATTCAATGTCACCCTGGCGGCACAGCAGCTCCATCTGGTGCAGTCCGCCGTCTCCCAGCACCTGGGCCGCCTGGAGCAGGAGTTGGGAATCCAGCTGTTCGTGCGCAAGGGCAAGCGGTTGATTGCGCTCACCGCAGCGGGGGAGGCAGTCCTCAACTACGCCCGTCAGGCACTCTCCGTCCGCGAGAACATCCTCGCCGTCGGCCGCGACCATGTGGAGGAGCGCAGCGGCGTACTGCGTATCGGTACCACCCATACTCAGGCATGTTATGTGCTGCCCGCGGTGATCCGCACCTTCCGCCGGGACTTCCCCGCCGTCCGTCTGCAGATTCATCAGGGCACGCCTCAGGAGGTGCTGGAGATGGCCCTCAACGACCGGGTCGACTTCTCCATCTGCACCGAGGAGCTGGGCGAGCACTCGTCGCTCAACGCCATCCCCTGCTATCGCTGGAACCGGGGTCTGATCGCACCCAAGGGCCATCCCATACTGGAGACAAAGCCCCTCTCTCTGGAACACATCTGCAGCTACCCGCTCATCACCTACACCTTCGGCTTCACCGGCGCGAGTCATATGCAGACCACCTTTGCCCGCGCCGGCCTAATGCCCGATGTAATACTGAGCGCCGCGGATACCGATGTCATCAAAACCTATGTGCGGGAGGGCCTGGGCGTGGGCCTGATCGCCAGCATGGCCTATTCGCCCAAGCAGGACCGGGACCTGGAGATGCGAGACCTCAGCCACATGCTGCCCTGGGAGACCACCTGGGTGGCATACCACAAGAATAAATACCTGCGCCGCTATCAACAGCAGTTCATCGATCTGCTTGACGCGATGATTTTGGAGAACGGGGTGACCAAACCCGGTTTTTAACCGGGTTAGCTATTTAAGATTCAATCCGTTACGTTTAAGAACTTCCGCAATTTTGCGGCTCTTTCCGGCCAGACGGGACAAATCCGCGAACCCCGGCACCACCCCCTGTTGCAGCTTCAGCTCCCACTCATCAAGCTCGGTCTCCAGATAGATCAGCAGCTTGTTGGAACATCCCTGGCAGGAATCACCACAGCGCTCTTCCTCGCTCATGTCGAACGGCAGAGCTGCGCGGACCTGGGCGATCAACTGACGCATCGCCGTGGTGGTATCGGGTTTTCGGGGGGAGTTCTGTTCGGCCACGGTGGATTCTCGAAAAGAAGACGCTCCTGTTCAGTTGATCTGATCCGCTATCCGCAACTGCGGCAATATGTAAAAATAACAATAATATTACACGAATTTTACAGTCCCCTTTCGCAACCGACGAGCCATGAGGACTTCTGAATGCTTCCCAAAAATCCCATCGCGAAACTGATCGGGCTCTCCCCCTTCAAACCGCTGCAGGAACACATGGGCCTGATAAAGGCCTGCATCGCTGAGATTCCCGGCCTGTTCGAAGCCCTGATCGCGGGTGATCAGACAGGCCTCAAGGCCGCCAAGGAGAAGATCTTCGAGCTCGAACATCAGGCCGACGAGATCGAGAACAACATCCGCGCCCATCTGCCCAAGAGCCTGTTCATGCCCGTCGACCGGCGGGATCTGCTGGAACTGCTGGAGATGCAGGACAGCATCGCCGACACCGCCCAGGACATCGCCGGACTCATGATGGAGCGGGACATGTCGGTCCCCGAGGGGATGGCGGAACCCTTGATGGCCTATGTCAATCGTTGCGTCGACACCTGCAATCAGGCCTCCATCATCATTGACGAACTCGATGAACTGCTGGAAACCGGCTTCCGGGGCAACATGGCGAACCGGGTGGAGGAGATGGTGGAAACCCTATCCAACATCGAGGACGAGACCGATGAGATGGGCATGACCCTGGCGCGCAGCCTGTTCGCCCAGGAAGATTCCATCAAACCGGTTTCGGTGATGTTCTGGTATCAGATGATCCAATGGATTGGAGATCTCGCGGACTACGCGGAAAAGGTGGGTGACCGGATGCGGCTACTGATCGCCCGCTAAGCCCGACCTGATCCCACACTTCCATATATATCAATAAAATCTAGAGGTTTTCACGTGACGATCATCAGTGAATGGGGAACCGTCTTCATCATCCTGGCCGTCATCTTCGGCCTGTACATGAGCTGGGGTATCGGCGCTAACGACGTGGCCAACGCCATGGGCACCTCGGTGGGATCCGGTGCGGTCACCGTGAAGCAGGCGATCATCATCGCCGCCATTTTCGAATTTACCGGGGCCTTTCTCGCCGGCGGCTCGGTCACCAAGACCATCCGCAAGGGGATCATCGACCCGAGCAGTATCGCCGGTTCCCCGGAATTGCTGGTCTACGGCATGCTGGCCTCGCTCCTGTCGGCGGCCATCTGGCTGATGGTCGCATCCCACCGGGGCTGGCCGGTATCGACCACCCATTCCATCGTCGGCGCGATCGTCGGTTTCGCGGTAGCGGGTATCGGCGTGGAGGCAGTGCAATGGAGCCAGATCGGCAGCATCGTCGCCAGTTGGATTGTCTCACCCCTGGTTGGTGGTCTGATCTCACTGCTGCTGATGCTCAGCATCCGGCGGCTGATCCTGAATACCGATACCCCCTTCCGCAACGCCCGCCGCTGGGCACCCTTCTACGTCTTCCTGGTGGGTTGGATCGTCTCCCTGGTCACCCTGTTCAAAGGCCTCAAACATCTCAATCTGGAGCTCTCGATGACCGAGAGCCTGATCGTCTCGACACTGATCGGTCTGGTCGTGGCGGGGATCGGCAAATACATGATCAACAAGGTCAAGGTCGACGATGAAGCGGACCGGGATTTTCACTTCGCCAGCGTGGAGAAGGTATTTACCCCACTGATGGTATTTACCGCTTGTGCCATGGCCTTCGCCCACGGCTCCAACGACGTGGCCAACGGCATCGGCCCCATGGCAGCGATCCTCTCGCTGGTCAGTAGCGGCGGCGACATCGCCCAGAAATCAAGCCTGCCCGTGTGGATCCTGCTGATTGGCGGCGCGGGCATCGTGACCGGCCTGGCCACCATGGGTTACCGGGTGATGCAGACCATCGGAACCCGGATTACCGAACTTACTCCGACCCGGGGCTACTGCGCCACCCTGGCGGCCGCCACCACCGTGGTGATCGCCTCCAAGACCGGCCTGCCCGTCTCCACCACCCAGATCGCGGTGGGTTGTGTCATGGGCGTGGGACTGGCCCGGGGGCTGGGCGCCATCGATCTGCGGGTGGTGGGCGGCATTGTCGTATCCTGGGCGGTCACCCTGCCGGCGGGGGGGATACTGGCGGCGCTGTTTTTCTTCATTCTCAAGGCCCTGTTCAGTTGAGTTTGCCCCATCTCCCGACCCGGCCTCACTATTCCACATGACCGATTCGGCGCAACACCCGGGACTGAAACCCTGTGATCCGGTCAAACGGATCAAGGGTATCCCCTTTCCGGGTTATCTCTCGTTTCGCCAACTGCTGATCACCGGACCACCCGGGGCGGGCAAAAGTACCCAGATCCGGCGCCTCGGAGGCTGGTCGCTGGAGGGTTACATCGATCTCTCCCAGGGCGCCTGGTGGCGCTCCCAGATGCTGACCTTACGCCCCCGGGAGATTCATCTCGGCTTTCCCTTCCAGGGTATCAAGTACGCCCTGTCCGTGTTCGACGAGCCCTGGCTGGAGGCCACCGAACCGCTGCGACTGGAATTCGAACGGATACAGATCCCCCCGGCCCGACGCTTCCCCCTGATGGTGGACTGGCGAAACAAATATGTCTTCGAGTTTCTTCTGCCGCCAGCGGATCAGCTCTTCGAACAACGCGCGGCACGCGCCCGCCGGGGCACCCATCCGGTGGACCGGAACCTGACCCGCCCTCAGGTCGTACAGCAGCTCGAACTGTATGAGTCGGTCGCCCGCTATCTGCGGTCCCAGGGTCTCCAGGTCTACCTGCGGCGGGGCCTGGATTTGCCCCCTCTCTGCCTGCCCCCGAGGTAACTGTCATGGCGCAATCCGGACTGAAAAGCAAAAAGGGGCTGCTCAAGCGGTTGCGAAAGCTCTTCTCCGGCCTCGAGCAGTGCGACTCAGTGGATTTGAAACAGGCCTATCATCTGGCCGATCAGAAGGTTCGAGTCTCACTCCCCGGCTTTCCCCTGCAACTCAACCTGCCCCAGAGCGGGAAGACCCTGCACCTCTATCCGGAGTGCCTCTCCCTGGCGGTGGAATCCCGCTGTAACAGCCAGGCCTATCTGCTGTTCGACCCCGACCGCTACTACCGGCAGATCTCAGGCTTCTGCCGGCTTGAGGATGCCGACAAGCTCACCATTTTCAAGGGACCTCCACTGAATGACTGTCTGGGTATTGCTTCCCAGGGAAGCAATCCGCTGGTAACCATCCGCAACGACCGGGGTGACCTTATTTTCCGCGATCACACACCTCAGCAGGGCAGTTGCCTCTCCCCTCTGCTGAAGGCCAAGCGCCACACCCGCATCACCCGCTGGCGGCACAGAAAACTCAAACGCCTGAAACAACTCTTCGGCGGAAGCATCGCCCCCCTCTCGAACCCAAAGGCCCTGGCGCTGATCAACCGGGTCAATGAGTTAATGGAACACGAGGCCTTTCGAGAACCGGACGACGAAGGCCGACCCGGAGGTGTGATCCGCCTACCGGACGGCTTGATTCCAATCATCATTGGCGATCTGCACGGGCGGGTGGACAATCTGCTCACCCTGCTCAGCCACAACGGTTTTCTCGAAGGCCTTGAGTGCGGCGAGGCCTGCCTGATCATCCTCGGCGACGCGGTTCACAGCGAAACCGAAGGACACTATGACGAGATGGAGTGCTCCATCCTGATCATGGACCTGATCCTGCAGCTCAAGGCCCGCTTCCCGGACCGGGTGTTCTATCTGCGGGGCAATCATGACGGCTTCTCCGAAGAGATCGCCAAGGGCGGGGTGACCCAGGGACTGCTGTGGAAGAAGGCCCTCAACAAGGTACGCGGCAAGGAGTATCGCAAGGCGATGGAGCGTTTCTATGAACTCCTGCCCCTGCTGGCCTGTTCCGGGCAGATGGTCCAAGCACCCCGCGCTGGTCGATGAGCTGACCCGCAACCGACTGCAAACCCCCACCCGCCCAGGGGGCTACACCAAGGGTGATGTGAAACGCCTGCGAACTCTCCTGGAGGTCGCCCCCGACACCCCGGTGATCGTCGGTCACACCCCCCTCTCCGCAGACGACACCCTGTGGCGGCAAGCGGGTCAGATCGAAAACCATTATGTGGTGTATGGCGGACATCCGGAATGGATTGGGGTCATGACCCGGGTGGACGGACACATGATACCGCTCATCTACCCGGTGGAACCCCTGCAGGACTATCTGAGTCAGGCCTCGGGCTGATCCGCCTCCTCCTCATCGGCGAGGAGCACCGTCTTGGCCATGCGCTTGGCGAAATAGTAGATGCGTTTCTGCTTCTCGATAATATCGATTTCAGTGGTGTAGGCGGCGATCCGGTTCGGCTCCTCGGCCACCAGCCTGCGCGCCTGGTGCAGGGCCGCGGAGTTGGCCATGTCGTTGATCTCGCCCTTCATGGCGATCACCGAGTGGGCCACCTCCTCATTGATCTGGGAGACCGCCTGCACCGCACCCATTACCGACTTCTTCACTACCTTTTGAAACCCCAGCAGCACCTCACGGGTCGGCATGCTGATGGAGAAACCGTTTTGCAGGCGCTCATATCCCAACGCTACCAGGTTGGTCTCGATGGTGTCTCCAATGTTCTCCAGATCCGAGACCGCCGCCATCAACCCCAGAAACTCATCGGTCTGCTGATTGGTTAGGCTCTGCTTACTGATCCTACCCAGATACTCGAGGATCTGGGCATACAGAATATCCACCACATCATCCATCTGCGCCACAGCGTGCAGGGACTCCCGGTTACCGGTGAGGATCGCAGGCATGATCCGCTCCAGCATCTCCTGCACCTGCTCACCCATGTGCAGCACCTCCAGACGGACCCGGTCAGGGCCAGGGAGGGGGTACTCAGCAGTTCCTCGTCCAGGTATTTGGCGCTGACCGCCAGCTCTTCGCTATCGATCAACCGTTCCGGTACCAGCCATTGCACCATCCGGGCCAGTTGGCTGGTGAAGCCAATGAAGATCAGGGTGTTCGCCAGATTAAACAGGGTATGGGCATTGGCGATCTGGCGCGGGGTCTCGGCCCCCAGACGCTCAAGCCCGGACAACTCCGGGTGGGTGGGTGAAAGCGCGGTGACGAATTCCGCCAGATAGGGAATGAAGGCGACCCAAAGCAGCACCCCTGCGACATTGAAGAGCACGTGTACCAGGGCCGCCCGAACCGCCTCCCGGGGTTTACCGATGGAGGCGAGCAATGCGGTCACGCAGGTGCCGATGTTGGCGCCGAAGGCCAGGGCGATCCCCGCATTCAAGGTAATGAAGCCCTGACTGGCCATAACGATCACGATACCCGTGGTGGCGGAGGAGGATTGAATCAGCCCCGTGAAGGCCGCGGCGACCAGAATCCCGATCAGGGGGCTCTCCATATGCACCATCAGGTTGAGAAAGGGTTGGTAGGTACGCAACGGCTGCATCGCATCGCTCATCACACTCATACCGAAAAACACCAGTCCCAGCCCCATCATCATGCCGCCGTACTGCTTGATGCGCTCGTGCTTGGAGGCGAACAACATACTGAAGCCGAGCCCGATCATCAGCAGCGCCGCCTTGGTTACCTTGAAGGCGACGATCTGGGCGGTGACCGTGGTCCCCACATTGGCGCCCATGATCACCCCGATGGATTGAGACAGGGTCATCAAGCCGGCGGTAATAAATCCCACCACCAGCACCGTGGTGACGGATGAGGATTGGATCACGGCCGTGACAAACGCCCCGGTGGTCGCACCCATAAAACGATTGCTGGTCAGTCTGGCCAGGATACCCTTCATGCGCTCCCCGGCCACCGCCTTGAGGGCATCGGCCATCTGCTCCATACCGAACAGGAACAGGGCCAGGCCACCGAACAGCTGCATGCCCATGACACCCCATTCGATCGATGGCTGCGCGTCGTTGGCGGCAAATACCGGCAGCGCAATAAACGCACAAAGGATCGCGAGCAGCAGCAGGCCCCCCTGGGTCAGCCGGCCGGCAAAGCGGGAATGCGATTCAAATGCCATACCGTTTACTCATGATTTATTTTTGGGTTAATCGTCCTTTTGTTTGTAAACGGCACCTGCCTGTGCCCTATTCGCCAGTGATGCCCCACGTAAGGTGATCACTGTTCCCGCAGGAAGGATTTTGACCAGAGCCCTACTGTATGTGTGTCGTCTCTTGTCTCGGTTTATTTAACAAAAGGGTAGCCTGTCCGTAACATCTTGTCCCATTACAATGACGTGTTCTTCGTGGTAAATGTAGCGTCATCAACTCGTTCCCACGCTCTGCGTGGGAATGCATACTATGCCTGTTGAGACGATCAACCTTGCTGAGTGATCTGAATCCCGGCGTGCGCAGGAATGACGGTGTTTTTGGCTTAAGTTAGTGCCATTCGGGCCAAATAGCAGGCATGCCTGCCGGTGTATAACGATCAAGCAATCCTTTCAATCCGAACCTTGAGCACTGAGCGTTCATCCGCCTCGATCACCCCGATCCGATAGCCCTGCTCCTCGATCCAGTCCCCCTCCCCGGGAATCTGCCCCAGGCGGTTTATCACCAGCCCGCCGATGGTGAGGGCCTCTTGAACCGGGAACTGGACGTGCAGGATATCGTTGAGTTCGGAGACCGCGACCCGGCCACTGACCAGATGCGAATTTTCACTCTCATGTTCGATGTAGAGACGCCGTTTGGGGTGGTATTCATCAAAGTCGTAGCCCACATCGATCTCCCCCACCACCTCTTCGAACACATCCTCCATGGTGAGAATTCCCACCGCGGAACCGAACTCATCCACCACGATCGCCATGTGATCGTCCCGCGCCTGAAGCATTGGCAGCGCCTGATCGATGGTTTGCCGTGGCGAGAGATAGAGCGCCGGAGTGATATAGTCCATGGCCGACTTCGTTTCCAGATCCTGTTGCATCAAGTCCCAGGTATCCAGGGTGAGTATGCCTTTGACGTTGGTGATATTGCCCCGGTACACAGGCAGGCGGTTAAAGCCGTGTTTCGTGACCAGCCGGATGGCCTCTTTCATGTTGCGCATTTCATTGAAACCGACCACATCGGGCAGGGGAATCATGGCCTCGCCCACGGTGATCTCGGCGAAACGCATGATGCGCCGGATCTTCTGGCGATCGATACTGCGGGATCCGGAACTCGATTCCGAGGCATCCAGCAATACCCGCAACTCCTCCCGGGTGATGAACATGTTCTGCGGAATATTGCCACCACCCACGATGCGGGTCACCAGCCGCGCCACCCGGGTGAAGATGAAAATCACCGGATAGAAGACATAGGAGAAGAACCGCAGGACATAGATCAGACGCTGAACCAGGCTGTCCGCCTCCTGCTGAAACACACTCTTCGGCACCACCTCGCCGAAGATCAGCAACACCGGAGTGAGAATGAGCACCGAGACCAGATCGCCGATCGGGCCGAACAGATCGATGCACACCAGGGTACCCAGGGTGGAAATGGTCACCGTGGCCAGGTTGGTACCGACCAGGGTGGTGCCCAGAATCACATCCGGTGTGCGGAACAGTTTCAGCACCAGGGCCGCCCCCCGATTACCCAGTTTCGCCTGATGCCGCAGCTTCAACTTGTCCGAATTGACCATGGCGATCTCGGAGCCGGAGAAAAAGCCCTTGAGCAACAGAAAAACCGTAATGATGAGTAGTTCGAGACCCCAGTCCACCTCAGGCCTCCCGATCCGATTGCGAATCCGGTAGCGCGGTTTCAGCGTCTCCAGTCAGCGGTTTCTGGTCCGGGGAATTCACGATCTTGCTGACCTGAACCTGGCTGATGCGCAATCCTGTGACCTCCCGTGCGATAAATTCATACCCCTCGTGACGCACCCGGTCCCCGGGTTTCGGCAAGCAGTCGAACAGCCGGAACGCCACCCCGCCAATGGTGACCATGACCGGATCTTCGATATCGAAATTGGTCAGGTTGTAGAAGTCGCTCAAACGCATGTCCCCGGGTACCACATAGCTGTTTTCATCCTCCTCGTGGTAGAGCTCCTGACCCACCATGGCGCCACTGATCTCACCGAAGATAAAGGTGAGTACATCCTTCATGGTGACGATGCCCAACACCTCGCCATATTCCCCCAGCACGATTGCCGCCCGGGTGTTGTGGCTTTGGAAATAGTCGAACATCTCATCGACCTTCTTGGTCGGCGGCACGAAGTGGGCCGGTTTGAGCAGCCGTTCCAGGGTCACCAGCTCCAATTCACCGCCACCCTGTACCAGGCGCAGAATATCCTCGGAGTGGAGAAACCCGATCACATTGTCCCAGTGCCCCTGATAGACCGGCACCCGGGGATGGCGCAGACGGCGAAACTGCTCGATCAGCACCGGCACCGACTGGTCCGCGTCGAGAAAGCGGATACTCGGCCCCGGGGTCATGATGCGTGAGATGTCGGTCTCCGCGGCCTCCAGGATATTGTCGATCAGCACCCGCTCGGTGGCCTCGATCACCCCCGTCTCCTCGCCCTCTTCGAGGAGCGTGCGCAGCTCATCCACGTGGAGGATATTCTCTCGCCCCACCGCCTCGCCCACGATCTGCGTGGTGATCCGGTCCGCGACCAGCCGCACCGCTTCACGCAGCGGCGTGATGAGAACAATCCAGCGAGGCAGAAACCGCGCAGTGAGCCGGGTGGCGAACTTGATGGGAAAGCTGACCGCGATGGTCTTGGGCGTAACCTCACCGATCAATAGCAGCAAAGGCACCATGATCAGAATATTGAACCAGCCAGCCTGCTCCTCACCTAAGGTGAGCAGCAGGATCGCCGCCATGTTAGCGGCGGAGGCGATGTTCACCAGTTCGTTACCGCACAGAATGGAGATGATCAGGCGACGGGGTTCATCCAGCATCGCATGAATGTTTTCCGAATGTTTGTCATGGCTCTGGCGAAGTTTCTGCAGATCGATTCGGCTCAAGGAAAACAGCGCCGTCTCCGAACCGGAGAAGATCGCCGAAGACCCCAGGAGCACGACTTGCAGCAACACCCGCAACCATAGCTCCCAGTTCACCGCCCCCAATCCGAGAGACTCCGAAAGCAGGTTCAACTGATCCATCTCCACAAAATCCCACAGGCTGCTAAAATTTTTTTGAATATCAACTGAGTCTAGCGAACTTTTATCATAACGGCCGAGAAAGCACAGGGGAAAGACATGCCTCCTGAAAAACTCTTACAAAAACTGGCCAACCTGCTGGATACCGACAAGGATGAGAAAATAAAGTGCGATCGTATTGCCGATCTGCTGAAGAAACTCAAAAAACGCGAGAAGGCTGCCAAAGCGAAACTGGCTAAGATCGATGACCGGACCCAGTACAAGCGCCTCGCCTTGGAGATCAAGATTCTGCATACCCAGCGCAAAAAAGCGCTGCAGCGTTTTAAGGCGTTAAAGAACAAGTGCCGGGCGTAGTGTAGCGTCCTGAATTACCGAAAATATACAATCAATTCAGACTAGTGTAGCGGGCGAGGGTCATTTCCAGTTGCCCGATCAGTGCGGCACGTAGTTGCTCCGGCGCCACCACCTCCACTTCCGGCCCCTGCCGCATCAGGTCCATGATCAGTTCCGAGGCGTGGGCATAGGGCAGGGTCAGCTCGTAGCGGCCATCCTCGAGCCAGCGGCCCTGTTGGCGGGGATGCCACTGCTCCTTGGACACCCAGCGGGCCCGCTCGGGAGTGAAGCGCAGTACCGCGCGCTGTGTTGCCTCGCCGGAAAAGATCCCGTAGGCATCGGAGTAGTGGGACTCCAGTTTCTCCCGCGCCATCTCCAGTGCCGGCTCATCCAACACCGCTACGTCACTGATCGCGTCCAAGGCGAAAGTGCGCAGGTCTTCTCGCAGATGACACCAGGCGTCGAGATACCAGTTGTCCCGGTAGAGCGTCATCCGCTGGGGTGAGACCACACGTCGGGTGATCCGGTCCTCACCCCGTGCGTGATACTCCAGGGAAACCCGTCGGCGGGAAGCCAGGGCCGCGGCCAGCAGGGTGAAGTAGGGACCCGCCGGCCGGGCCGCAACCTGCAATAGGCGGATATGGCGTGAAAGGGGACCGGACTTGCCCGGATGCTGACTCAGCAGGTCGTCGATTTTGCGTTTCAGGGGTTGCAGATGGGTATCCAGGAGACCCGGCTGAATCCCTTCGAGAAGCTGCTGAACCATGAGCAGTGCCTGCAGTTCCGAGGCATTGAACCAGAGCCCGGGCAGCTGATACATTGCCCCTTCCCGGGCATCGTAGCAGTAGCCATTGTGTTTGCGGTCGTAGACGATCGGCGCGTTAAGATACAGGCGCATCTCATCGATCAACCGCTTAACCGTGGCGCGGGAGCACTCCAGCTCCTGCTCCAGGCGTTTACGGGAGACCGGATAGCGCGCCGACTGGAGGATACGATTGAGTTCAAAGATCCGATCGAAGCGGTCCATGATCCACCCGTCGGCTCAACAGGGATTCAGGATTTCAACTCCCGGGATGCCTGGGTCTCCTGGGGCTCGTCCAGGGACCAGAGCCGTTCCAGGTGATAAAAATCCCGCACCTTGGGTTGCATGATGTGAACCACAACCCCATTGAGATCGACCAGGGCCCACTCGCCGTCCTCGATACCTTCGGTGCCTAAAGGGGCCTCCCCCGCCTGTTTTGCCTGAAAGGCTACAGTCTGAGCTATCGACTTCACATGCCGGTCCGAGGTGCCGCTGGCGACGATCATGATGTCGGTGATGCTGGTTTTACCCCGCACATCCAGGATCACAATGTCTTTTGCCTTCATGTCTTCAAGTGCTTTGATGACGACGTCTTTGAGTGTATCTATCTCCATCGGGTCTCTGATCTACTTTGGTTGTGGGCTGGGAGCCCTCACGGCGGGTGCTTGACGCACCCAGGCCCTCGGCCTCCCAGAAAAAGGGGCGATTCTACCCGCTCCTGGCTAAAAGCATAACCCATTCCCCGCAAAACCGTTCGATTCGGCTCCCCATCGCCCTCATTTCGCGAGGTAGAGGTTGTGTTCGAAGATCAACTGAAGAACCCCATCGGGCAACAGGTACCGGGGGGAGTGCCCCTGTCTCAGAATCCTGCGGATCTGCGTCGCTGAGATCTGCAGCTGGGTGAAGGTCTGCAGCAAGACGCCACCGGCGTGACGGGATTCGAGCTCCTCAGCGCCCTGGCAGCGGCGGGCTTCCAGGAGTTCCCGGGCGTGGGGAGTGAGTCCGCTCTCACCCGGGCGCTGCATCACGATCAGGTGCGTCAGGCGCAGAATCTCGTCCGGGCGATGCCAGGTGGAGAAACCGTTGAAGGCGTCCAGCCCCATCATCAGGCACAGTACCTCATCCGGCTGTTCTCCACGGATCTCTCGCAGGGTGTCCACAGTGTAGGAGGGACCGGCCCGCGTCAGCTCCCGGGGGTCAGCGATAAACCCAGGCTGATCCGCAATCGCCGCCTCCACCATCCCCATCCGCAGTGCGGAAGACACCTCGGGAGGATCCCTGTGCACCGCCCCGTGCAGGGGGATGAAGCGGATCTGGTCGAGGTTCAGTACCTGCTGCACCTCGAGGGCGCTGCGCAGATGCCCGAAGTGGATCGGATCGAAGGTTCCCCCGAAAAGTCCGATCATTGTTTCAGTTACGGGTGTGACCGTCTCCCAACACGATATATTTCACCGATGTCAGACCTTCGAGACCCACCGGCCCCCGGGCATGGAACTTGTCGGTGGAGATACCGATCTCGGCGCCCAGGCCATACTCGAAACCGTCAGCGAAACGGGTCGAGGCGTTGACCATCACGGAACTTGAATCGACCTCGGTGAGGAAGCGCCGCGCCCGGGTGTAGTTCTCCGTGACGATCGCGTCGGTGTGCTGGGAACTGTGGGTATTGATGTGATCGATCGCCTGATCGAGACCGTCGACCACCCGGATCGAGAGGATCGGGGCGAGATATTCCGTATCCCAGTCCTCGTCGGTGGCCGCCACACAGCCATCGATGATTTCCCGGGTCTCGGCGCAACCGCGGATCTCCACCCCCTTCTCGAACAGCGGTGCCGCAAGCATCAGCAGCATCTCTTCCGCGATCTCCCGGGCCACCAGAAGGGTCTCCATGGTGTTGCAGGTGCCGTAACGCTGAGTCTTTGAGTTCATCGCAATATCGAAGGCCTTGCCCACATCGGCCTGGTCATCGATGTAGACATGGCAGATACCATCCAGATGCTTGATCACCGGCACCCGGGCCTCCCGGCTGATGCGCTCGATCAAGCCCTTGCCCCCCCGGGGAATGATGACATCCACAAAGGCCGGCATGGCGATCAGTTCCCCCACCGCGGCGCGATCCGTGGTGGCCACCACCTGGACCGCCGCTTCCGGCAGACCGGCCTTGGACAGTCCCGCCTGGATACAGGCGGCGATGGCCTGATTCGAGTGATAGGCCTCGGAACCGCCTCTGAGAATGGTGGCGTTACCCGATTTGAGACACAAAGCCGCGGCATCAGCGGTCACGTTGGGACGGGACTCATAGATAATACCGACCACCCCCAGGGGTACCCGCATATGCCCCACCTGGATGCCGCTGGGCTGGTATTTCATACCAAACACCTCGCCAATCGGATCGGACAGAGCGGCGATCTGACGCACCCCCTCGATCATGCTGTCGATACGTGGCGTGGTCAGCTCCAGCCGATCCAGCAGGGCCGGATCCAGACCTTTCTCCCGGCCGGCGTCCAGGTCGAGGCGATTCTGCGCCACTAGACTGTCCCGGGCCTGGTCCAAAGCCTCGGCGATGGCCTCGAGGGCCTGGTTCTTCAGCGCCGTGGGGCTGCCGGCAAGCACCCGGGAGGCTGCCCGGGCCCGGGATCCCAGTTGTTTCATATATTCGGCGATGTCGGTGATCTGATTCTGCGTCATGGTCGATCGGTCTCTAGTTGTCTTAGGTACACGCTACGGCGTCCGCGTTTTCCCGTCGGCTTCATCGAAGTCGAGCCGGTTACTGTAGCAAAAATCCACCGCAAAAGGCGGAATAAGCTAGTGTGGTGCTTCATACTAGTGCGCCTGGATCCGTCAGCGGGATTCCTCCTGTTGAACGTTCAAAGTCATTCGTTTTTGGTGACGCCGCTCGATGGCATAACACAAGTTGACAGTCACCACGGCAATGATCGCCAGGATAAAGCCCACCGCGAAGTCGTAATCCCGCAAAGCGTAGGCAAAAAACTTCATGAACAGAAACAGCGCACCCATACCGGCCAGCAGGCCGATCCAGGTCAGTGG